>NZ_JAMXSL010000034.1:0-22945 GCF_026131715.1 Anaerococcus sp. NML200537
AAAAATCAGTATATTATCTTGATAAATCGCCCTTTTCTATAGAAAAGGGCCACCATCAATCTATAATATATTTGTATTGTAAGAAATTGAGCTACAACTTTTTGGGGGTACCATAGTCCCTCATCGGGCTCCCCCTTGCACCCCCTCCCCGTTACACCCCCAGGCGGCCCCTAAAGCGGGGAGCATAAACAGAAGCTTGCCTTCGGCAAGCCACTCTTTGTAGACAGATCTCTTCGTAAAGGCTAGACCAATTCAAGCTGATTTTGACATTCCGATGCCTAAAAATCTCAATCTAGCCCAAATATTTATTTTGTATACACTCTACATCTCAGTAGTTACAGACTCTTTATTTGTACTCGTGCGTCAGGAGATTTTCTTAACGGCATCTCCATTTACAAAATCTCCCGACCTTGGGAGAATCATTCTGTATTCTGAGAGAATCTGGACGTAAAGATAGAATTAAGGCTCGTTTGCCTTTGCAAACATCGCGATGAGTTGGTATAAGATACTAATCTATGGGGAGATTTAAAAGCAGAAGTCACCGTTAAGAAAATCACACTGACAACCAGACTTAAATAAAAATATTGTAACTACTAAGACGACAAGTAACTATAAAAATATTAGTTAGACTAGATTGTGATTTTTAGGGGACTTTTGATTTTAAATCAGTAAGAATAAGGATAGTTAAATACGAAGTAATCCGTCATACTAAAGAAGATTTTTGAAAAAAATCTTCCTATTCCGCACTCCGCTTTAGGAGCCGAGAGGGGGTGAAATGGGGAGGTTTAAGGAGGGGCATGAGGGGGCATCGGCCGCCCCCTTCGCCCCTCCTTTAGTCGAAGTCATCAGCTTGATGACAACAATTCATCATGAGATGACAATACGAAGAATTAAAGTAAATAATAATATTATCTTGGATAATAAAAAAGGGGGTTTTAGGGGAAACACCCCTAAAATATTTTTATCTTGGATAAAAAATTGTAAATTCCTACTTATCTAGTATAATTTACCTAAGAAGCAAGTGCTTCTTTTATTTAACAGATGATGGTCAGGGATAGTCAGTATCTTTTGGCCTTTACTAGGATCTTAATTTTGCCATGATTAAGATTTTATTTATAATATTAGAAAGATTGAAGGTGATTTTATGGCAGGTCTTACTAATCAAATTGAAAGATTTTTAAAACTCATGCTTGAAGATAGCGTCGATGGGGCTCTTGAGATTGGGCGAAATGACTTGGCTAGTAGGTTTGATTGCTCGCCTAGTCAGATAAATTATGTCTTATCTACTAGATTTACCCCTTATAATGGCTATCTTATCGAAAGTAAGCGTGGTGGTAATGGTTTTATTAAGATTATAACCATTGTCGAAGAGGATGATTATATAAGTTATTTGTCAAAGAATCTTAAGAAGGAAATGAGTCAATCCAATGCTTATAGCTTGTTTGATGATCTTTTTGAGAGGGAGTATTTGACTGAAAATGAACTTTTGATGGCAAAATATGCCACTAGCGATAAATCTTTGGCTGATATAGAGCCAAGGGGTAGAAATAAAGTTAGATCAAGTATTGTAAGAAGCCTTCTTCTAAGCATACTAGCGAGGAGTTAATTATGAAATGTGATAAATGCGGAAAAGATGCGACTGTAAGCCTTAAGGTGATTTTTAATGGCAATAGTCATGACATCCACCTCTGCCAGGATTGCGTCAAAAAATACGCCAAGCTTCCTAAGGATGAGGATGTGAGCCAAATTCCGGCTGAAAATCTTAATTTTGATCCCAAGGCTCTTGAAGGCCTTATCAAAAATTTCGTGCCTAGCCTTGATGAAGTGATTAATTCTTTTTATGAATATAAATTTAATCAAAATAACAAAGATTTAGAATATATTATGAACCTTGATGACAAGGCCTGCCCTTATTGTGGCAATCTTGAGTCAAATATCAGGGAGGGAATCTTTGGTTGCCCTCATTGCTATAATCTGAATAAAAATTTAACTGAAAAGGTCCTTAAGACCTACAATAATTTATCAGAATATAAGGGCCGCTTCCCTAAGGCAGAAAGAGAATTTAGACAGGTCGCTGAAAGGATTAAAGACCTTTCCCAAAAGCTTGCCGAATCGGTTGAAACAGAGGATTACGAGCTTGCAGCCAATATAAAAGAAGAAATTGAACAACTAAATATGAAGGTGAAAAATTGAAAGAATTTAGCAAAGATATAATAATTTCTTCCAATCTTTCTCTAAGGAGAAACCTCAAAGGTTATGATTTTCCAACAACTATGACCTATGATGAGAGCCTGGTTATACTTGATATCTTTAAAAATATCTTTGATGACAAGCTTCTTCTCCTATCTGACCTTGACGATGAAACAATCGATAAACTAATCGACCAGATGATTTTAAGTGAGGATGCTCCAGACAAGCTTGCCCAAATCGGCGTAGTTTTTGAGGGGGATACGACCCTGGTTATCAATGATAGGGACCATCTTTCTATAAATATTTCAGGCTTTGACTTAGATCTTAACTCAGCCTATATGAGGGCAAATGAGATTGAAAAGGTCCTTGATGAACATTTGGATTTCGCCTTTTCTGGTGAATATGGCTACCTTACAAGCGGGGCGAGAAATTCTGGCAACGGTCTAGAAATAGCCATCAAGGCCTTCCTTTTTGGTCTTATTGACAATTCAAAGACCTACTTTGGCTTTAAGCAAGCCATGGTCTATGCTGGCATGTTCCCAAGACATTACATCCCTAAGGGCCTCAAATCATACGCAGATAAGGTCTATCTGCTCAAAAACTATGGCAATTATAGGGAAGATGTCTATTCATATCTAGCCAATGTGGAAAATGACTTGGCGACCATTGTCAAAAATGAGAGAAGATTTAGAAGAGATTACAAGATTTTAAACAATATAGACGATAGAAAAGTAAGAGAAGAAATAAAAATAATTGAAAACCAACTAGCAAATAATTTAGTAGAATCAAGGGAAAATCTAGCTAAAAACCTCTATGATCTTAAGAAATACAGGATTTTAGAATATGATACATCTCTTGACAATGACCAAATCGACTATTTGCTAGCAAATATAAATAGTCACAAGTACAAGGATAATTTCGACCAGGAAAGGTCAGCATTTTTAAAGAAATATATGGGAGAGCATTATGGAAAACAATAGACTTAATAGACTTACCCAGCAAGCAAGACGTGAGTCTTATGGCCTAAACCATGATTATATAGGCACTGAACACCTCTTGCTTGCCCTAATGAAGACAGGTTCAGATGCTAGCAAGGCCCTAGAGGCGGCTGGCGCTAATTACGAGCTCCTTCGCTCAATAGTCATAAATAATATAGGCAAGGGCACAGCCATAAGACCAGCCACAGAATATAGCAAAAAGGTAAGAAAAACCCTGGAAACTGCGAGGTTTTATGCCAAGCAAAGAAGGGATTTGACCACAAGCGAGGAAGATGTCCTCCTAGCTATCATAAATGACGAGGATTCCTTCACTAATATCATGTTCCTCCTATCTGGAGTGGACAAGGAAGAAATCAAGAAAAACCTAAGGGACTTAAGCAAACAGGCCAAGGAAGGCGAAAAATCAAATTCAGCCTTTAGCGAAAATATAACTAAATTTACCACCAATCTCAACGAGATGGCAGAAAATGGCAGAATTGACCCAGTTATAGGCAGGGATGATGAAATAAAAAGAATTGTCCAAATCCTAATGAGAAGGACAAAAAATAACCCAATCCTAATCGGCGAACCAGGTGTAGGAAAAACAGCCATCGCAGAAGGCCTTGCAGCCCAAATTGTCGAAGGCAAGCTTCCAGCCATCATGAAGGATAAGACCATCCTATCACTTGATATGGCAAGCATGATCGCAGGCACCAAATACAGGGGAGACTTTGAAGATAGGCTCAAGAAGCTCTTCGAAGAAGCTGCCCAATCTGACAATCTCATCCTTTTCATAGATGAGTTTCACATGGTCCTAGGGGCAGGAGCCGCAGAAGGATCAATGGATGCAGCCAATATCCTAAAGCCAATCCTTGCCAAGGGCGATATCCAGATAATAGGGGCTACAACCATTGAAGAATACAGAAAACACGTAGAAAAGGACTCAGCCCTCACCCGCCGTATGCAGCCAATCCAAGTCGATGAGCCAAGCGTGGAAGATGCTAAAAAGATAATTCTTGGGCTAAAGGATAAGTACGAAGACCACCACGATGTCAAAATCACAGATGAGGCAGTAGATGCGGCAGTAGACCTATCAGACAGGTATATCACAGACAGGTTCCTTCCAGATAAGGCCATAGACCTCATAGATGAGGCAAGCTCAAAGGTGAGGATTGCAGCCTTTAAGGAAAATCCTCAAGACGAAGATCCAGAAGATATCCTAGAAGAATTGAAAAATCAAAAGGACCAAGCCGTAGCTGACCAAGATTTTGAAAAGGCAGCCAAGCTTCGTGATATAATCAACCAAAAGAAATTCGACCTAGAAAATAAAGAGGAAGAAGAAGTCTCAGAGGCCCTAGCCATAGGCTATGAAGAGATAGCAAATATAGTCGCTAGCTGGTCCAAAGTCCCAGTAGAAAGGCTAACAGAAGATGAAAAGGCCAAATATGCAAAGCTTGATACAAACTTAGCAGGAACAGTCATCGGCCAAAATGATGCCATAGAATCTGTAGCCCACGCCATAAAAAGGGCAAGAGTCGGCCTTAAAAATCCAAACAAACCAATAGGATCTTTCATCTTTGTAGGCCCAACCGGAGTCGGTAAAACCTACCTAGCCAAAAGCCTAGCCAAGGAGCTCTTCGGTTCTGAAGAAAACCTCATTAGAATGGATATGAGTGAATACATGGAGAAATTCGCAGTCTCAAGACTAGTAGGATCTCCTCCAGGCTATGTGGGCTATGAAGAAGGTGGCCAACTTACAGAATCAGTCAGGACCCACCCATACTCAGTAATCCTCTTTGATGAAATCGAAAAGGCCCACCCAGATGTCTTCAACCTCCTCCTCCAAATCCTAGATGATGGAAGGCTCACAGATGGCCAAGGCAGGACAGTAGATTTCAAAAATACAATCATAATCATGACATCAAATGTAGGTGTAGCAAGCCTTAATAAGTCCACATCTATAGGATTTAGCCTAGCAGAAGATGAAGAGGCAGCTGACAATGAAAAGGCCAAGGAAGTAATTGGCCAGGCAATAAAAGATTCCTTCGCTCCAGAGTTTTTAAATAGATTAGATGAAGTAATCATGTTCAATGCCCTAGGCAAGAAGGACATCAAGGAAATCACAGGACTCATGCTAGAAAAAACCAGGGAAAGACTCAGGGAAATAGGCATAGAAATCGTCTATGACGACAAGCTAGTAGATCTTCTAGCCAAGGAAGGCTTTAACAGCGAATACGGAGCAAGGCCACTAGAACGCCACATCACAAAGATGATTGACGATAGACTAGCAGAAGATATCCTAGATAATAAGCTAGATAAGGACATGACAATCAGAATATCAGTCAGAAATGACAGTCTAGTCTTTATAAATATAAGCAATACCAAGGTCGCAGAAAAAATCAAAAAAGAGGCCTTAAAAGTCAAATAAATTTTAAAAGCAGCCCTAAAATTTCGGGACTGCTTTTATTTTGCCAATATAAGGGCCAAATCCTTTAGTTATGGGCCCTACTTGTGGTATAATAATTAGAATGAGAGGCTTTTATGATTATTAATAACTTAGAAGAATTAAAGAAATTTGCAGATAAGCTTGCCCCAATCCTTGAGGATGGGGATGTAATAAATTTGAAGGCTGACATGGGATGTGGCAAGACTACCCTAGTTACAGCCATTTGTAAGAATTACGGGATCAATGACACCTCATCGCCAACCTTTGCTTTGGTCAATATTTATGAGGGCGATAGGACTGTCTACCACCTAGACCTCTACAGGTTTGAGGACCCAGATGAGATTCTTGATATAGATTTTGAAACTTATTTTTATCCAGAAGGCGCTATCACCTTCCTAGAATGGGCAGAAAATGTAAGCGGATACCTGCCAGATGATATGATTGATATAGAGATTAAAAAGCTTGATGAAAATAGACGAGAGATAAGGATAGCTGATTCGACAGAAAGGGCGAGGAAGATTAATGAATTACTTAGCAATTGATACATCTACAATGATTTCAACTGTGACCATAGCCGATGATAAGGAAATCTTGGGGGACTTTAATGTCAACCAACTAAAGACCCACTCAGAAAGCTTGGTGCCTATGATTGAGACCCTTCTTGATCTTCTTGGTATGAAGGTTTCAGATATAGACACCTTTATCATTGCCCATGGTCCAGGCTCTTTCACAGGCCTTAGGATAGGCATGACCATTGCCAAGACCCTAGCCCAGGTGGAAAATAAGGACCTACTTACAATTTCAACCCTAAGAGCCATGGCAGCTGGCTCTACTTCAAATAAATTTAGGGCACCGATGATAGATGCCAGGTCTACCAGAGTTTATGCAGGTCTTTTTGATGAAAATCTCAATGAAATCATCAAGGAAGACCTTTACGAAATCGATGACTTTGCAAGGCTTGTCAATGACAAGGGCCTTGAGGTAGAACTCATTGGCCTTCTTAATGATAAATACTTTGATAAATTTGAAAGGGCAGTTAAGGCTCCAATCAACCTTAATACCTGCATTGGTGGCGGCCTGATAAGACTGGCCCAGACAGGAGATTATAAGCCAAGGCCACTTTTTGAGATAGGTCCAAATTACCTTAGAAAGAGCCAGGCGGAAAGGGAATTTTTGAAAAATGATAAGAGAAATGACTGTAAATGATACAGATAGGGTTTATCAAATAGAAAATGACTCCTTTTTTGAGCCATGGACAAAAAAACAACTCCTCAAAGAATTTGAAGACAACTCATTTCTAAAACACATAGTCTATGAAAAGGACGGGGAAGTGGTAGGTTTTTATATAGTTAGCCATATCCTTGATGTTGTTGAAATCTTCACCATTGCGGTTGATAAGGATTTCAGGGCAGAGGGGATTGGAACAATCCTCTTAGACGATATTATAAAAAGAAGCGAAGCGAGCGATGTAAATGAGATTTGGCTAGAAGTTTCTACCAAAAATACCGTCGCCATCAAGCTTTACAAGAAATTCGGCTTTGTAAGCCAAAAGATCAGAAAAAATTACTACCAAAAGACAGGCGAAGATGCCTACAACATGATAAGGAAGATACATGAGTGATTTTTATACCTTGGCCATAGAGACATCTTGCGATGATTCCTCTGTAGCCATCCTAAAAAACGAAAGAGAATTATTAACCAACCTCATCTCAAGCCAGATAGATATCCATGCGCTCTTTGGTGGGGTTGTGCCGGAGATTGCCTCTAGAAAGCACCTAGAAGCCATCAATCCTCTCATAGAAAAGGCTCTAAGAGATGCAGACCTTTCCTACGATGATATAGACTTGATTACTGTAACCAAGGGCCCAGGTCTAATAGGCTCTCTCCTTGTTGGAATATCAGCAGCCAAGGCCCTAGCTTTAGCCACTGGTGCACCCCTTGTAGGAGCCAACCACATGAAAGGCCACATCTGTGCTAACTATCTATCAAACCCAGACCTTAAGCCACCTTTCATCTGCCTAGTCGTATCAGGCGGTCACACCTATCTTTGCAAGGTCAAAGATTACACAGATATAGAAGTAGTCGGTACCACCAGAGATGATGCAGCCGGCGAATCTTACGATAAGATAGCAAGAAAGATTGGCCTAGGCTATCCAGGCGGCCCCAAAATTGATAAGCTAGCCAAGGAAGGTAATGGAGCAGCAATTGATTTTCCAAGAGTCATGCTAGAAAAAGACTCCTACGACTTCTCCTTCTCAGGCCTAAAGACAGCAGTCCTAAACTATGCCAACCAAGAAGAACAAAAGGGAAGAGAAGTCAACAAGGCAGACCTTGCGGCAAGCTTCCAAGAAGCAGTAGTAGATGTCCTAGTCGCCAAATCTCTAAGGCTTCTAGAAGAAACAGGCTACAAAAACTTCGCCATATCAGGGGGAGTTGCAGCCAATTCTAGACTAAGACAGAGATTTGAAGAAGAGCTAGGCAAGAGAGAGATTGGATTTTATTATCCAGATCCGATATTATGTACAGACAATGCAGCCATGATAGCAATGGCAGGCTACCTGGACTACCAGGCAGGCATAAGGGATGACAACTTTATGAAAGTCTATCCCAACCTAGACTTATGATATGAAAAGAAGAAAGAAAAATTCGTCATTAAAAAAATATAATAAACTAAACAAAATTTCAAGCCTAATCTGGGTCCTAGCCGGTTTAGGCATATTTGGCTTTGGGATTTATTACAAGGAAATCTTTGAGAAAATATTCGGGGTCTTAGCCGCAATTTATGGACTTGTTAGCTTATCCACAAGCAAAAGCCCAGCTGCAATCAAAAAATCCGAGCAAGGAAGACTTGCCTTTTTAGGTCTTCTTCTAATAATCTATTCCCTAGTCAACCCACTGGGAAATATAGCCATCCTCTTTGACATCTACAAGAGAGACTGGGTCATAAGAGGAGGCCTAGATGAGAAGAAGTAAAAAGCTAATCTTTCTAGTTCTCTTAATATTAATAGGCCTATCATCCACATCTTGTGTCAAAAGAAGACTGGCAAGCCTTGAAAAATCAAGGGTGGAAAGAGACATGCAAGAAAATATAGGCCCTTTAACAGAAAGCTTCTATCCAGACAAAATCGCAGAATTTAGCGAAGAAAAATATCTAAAGTGGTTCAAAGCCCTAAAAGGTCCAGCTAAGCTCAAACTCCCAGCCCCACAAGAGCCTAAAAAACTCACCAAGGCCGAAATGGTCGAAGACTTCGAATACCTATTTGCAGAATTAAAGGAAAATTATCCTTTCTTTGGTGTCCTAGATAGGAAATATGACATAGACTTTCTAGCCAATCACGATATCTACTTAGCAAGGATAAAGGCCTGCGAAAACGACCAAGACTTCATCGACGCCATAACAGACATCATGGGAGAGCTTCATAATTACCACGCCAAAATCGCCGACAGGGCCTATGTACAGACCACCCTCAGCTATTATTCACAAAATTGGAACCAACCATCGATCTACTATGAATTTATCAACCTAAATAGGCAAGCAGTCAGAAACAGGTATGACCTAGAAGGCGTTCAATCCAGGGCCAACTCAGGCAAAATAAGAAGGAAAAAATCAGGCGATGCCAAAACAGCTGCTAACCTCAGCCTAACCAGCGAAGGTGACCTAGCCATCCTCAAAGTAAGCCAGATGCTAGATGATAAGTCTATCGAAAAGGATGAGGAAATCCTAGACGAATTCTTAAGAAACAAACACATGTACAAGGGTCTAGTCATAGATATAAGAGACAATGTAGGCGGCAACATGGAATATTGGAAAAACTTCCTCTTGCCAAAGCTAGTCACAGAGCCAAAACAAGTCACAAACCACATGTTCTTCAAAGACTCAGCCAAGACCAGACTTCTCTTATCAGATGACACCATAAATGTCGAAAAACTCTCAAACGTCGACATCACAGGCATAAAACTAGACCATGCAGAAGATTTAAAAGACTTCGCCTACTACATCAAAGACATCGTAGCCATAAACCCAGACGAAAGCAAAAAAGACAACGGCTACGAAGGTAAAATCTTTCTCCTAGTCGACAAAGACGTCTTCTCAGCAGCCGAAGGCTTCGCATCCTTCATCAAGCACACAGAGCTAGCCACCATAGTAGGCAGCCAAACAGGAGGCGACGGGATAACACTTGGAGTAATAAACTCAGTCCTCCCAAATTCAGGCCTAGTCTACACCTACACCAACACCCTAGGCTATGCCCCAGATGGCACCATCAACGAAGAAAACCCAACCACCCCAGACATAGAAACAGGCACCTACAGACAATCCCTACAAAGCATAGAAAGCCAAATTCAAAATTAAGAGACCCAAAATGGTCTCTTTTTAAATGGGAAAAGCTAGTTATAAAGATTAATTATCATTATCAATGGGTGTGTGCTAGTAGGCTTTATATAATGAATACTATATTGGAGATTCTTTATATAATAGATCAAATTATATAGGATTGTCTGAATTTGCAATGATTGGTCTAAGGGCTTTATTAGAAATTTGGATAATATATCTAAAAATTTCCCCAAGCAAAAAGCCCGAGTTTATGGTCTCAGGCTTTGGTCTTATTTTTTGTCTTTATTTTTATTTAGGATTGCAAAGGCTCCTATAGCCACTACTAAAATTATTCCAACATAGGCTATGCCTTTTATACCTGTTTTTACATAGGATGTGGATGAGGTATTGGTTGGGGCATCTTTCTTGTCATCTGTTTGTGATGACTTGTCTTCTGCTCCGCCTATGGTCACTGTTTCTGGTGTGCCGCTGATTGGGTTTGGGGCGGTGCTTGTAGTCTGGCTATTGTCTGTGACTGTGGTTGTTGCAGGTGTGGAACTTGTTTGGTCTGTACTAGTTGTTTGGCTTGAGTCAGAGGCTTTAACTTCGCTTTCTAGGAATTGTTTGATAAAATTATTATCGTCAAGAGGTAGGGTAAATCTTCCGTCATTCTTGAGTTCATCTTCACTGATATAGTCGTTGTTGTCAGTGTTCATATTATCAAGCTCTTTTCTTTGATCAGCTGATAATTTTTCGTAAGCCTCCTTAATCTTAGGATTGCTAGACTTGTAGAAGGCGGAATTCTCGTTAATCTTATCTTCGCCCACCTTCATCTCATTGCCGCTAGATAGGTAGCTAGGGTTTCTAAGAGATGTAGACTCGTGTTTGAGAGGCTTGGCGGTATTTGTTTTAACTACTTGGTCAAGCTTTTTGTATAAGTCCTCTATACTTGCCTTATCAGCTTCACTTAAAGCCTCGCCATTTTTAATCTTCTCATTGGCAGAGGTCAAATATTCATAGACTTCCTTAAAAATATCATCATAGGATTTTCTTGCTTCGCCAGATGTATTCTTGTAATAAAGCGAATTTATAGCTGCTTCATAATAGGCATGGAGGGTGTTAAGGTCGGTCTTATCAAGCTTATCAGCATAGAAAAGCTCGCCCTTAATGATATAATCATTGACCCTAGCCTTGATAGCTGCAATATCAAGGTCCACTGCGACCTTCTCTCCACTAGCATCCATAAGCTTGGTCAAAGAATCAAGCCCAGCCGCAAGAGCCTCCTTATCAGCGGATTTGGTATTTACAAGCTTGACATAATCAGTCAAATCAAGGCTTGGGATATTTCTAGCCTCTTCAATCTTAGAAATAAGGGCAAACCTAGCATCAAACTCCTCAATATAGAGAGGATCCTTAGCAAAATCCACCGTAAGCTCAGTATTTTCATCATCGCTAACCACATCACTTGCAAGAATTTGAAATAATGAATTAGCCACTTTATCATCATCACTAGCAAAAGATTGGCCACAAAGCCCCACAAAGAGCCCCAAAGCCATAAAAGTCGCTAGAGTTTTCTTAAAATTAATTCTCATAATATCTTCCTTTACTCATATAGATATATTATATAGAAATATAGGGAAAAATCAACAAGAAAAGCCTTAAAAAGCTGGCCTATTTGTGGGAAATTGGGCCTTTTGTAAAGAAGTATAAAAAGAGCAGACCCTTTAGAGCCTGCTCTATGATGTTTGTAAATATTTTTTTGAACTATTAGGAAATTCCTAAGAGTTGGGTTTGAATGTATAGTTTATTCAATTGTTAAAGCAGGAAATTACTTTTGAAATGTAGAATATTAGATGTTACAATTTTATTATACACTTTTACAAAAATATTAGAAACACCTCTTTAATAATAGTATTTTAATCTATGTATCTGGTTTATTAATTCTAAAGGTTATTAAAATATATGATATAATAATACCTAACGAGGTATTTAGTATTGTATAGAAATTTCTATAATTTATTACTACTAGGAAATGAATAATTTAATATATGTTGTTTTTGAAATGGGAATAAATTAATAACATCTTTCAAAAGTTTTTTATGTTAGTAAAAGATTAGTACAAGGGAATGTGAGAATGTTATATACAGTAGATTTTAAAATGTTTGATGGAGGAAAACATAATATGATTACAAAAAAAAATTTGAAAGACTTATTATTATATCTGGGATATGAAGAAGATGAAGGAGATTTTTCTTACAATTTTATAGAATCTAACTGTGATATAATAGTAGACTTTAATAATGAAAAGATTATTTATCCAACTGATAAAGGGTTGATAGTTAATGAGAGGCAGACAACAAATTTTTCAGATAATGAAAATTTTGTTGTCTTAGAATGTATTCATAGATTATTAGAAAAAGGATATCTACCTTCTCATATTGAGATAGAAAAGAGATGGTCATTAGGACATTTGCAAAAGAGTGGACGAGCTGACATTTGTGTTAAAAATGCAACAGGTGATGATATGCTCTTCATTATTGAGTGTAAGACCTATGGAGATGAATTTGAAAAAGAACTGAACACTTTAAAGACAGATGGAGGACAACTCTTTTCATATTTACAGCAAGAAAAATCTACGAAATGGCTTATGCTTTATGCTTCAGACTTTAAAGATGGGAAATTAGAACACCAAGTAAAGACTATTCCAGTATTTGACACAGAAGAAACTTTGGAGAAAGCAAAAAAAGATAAAAGCTTGGAATTATATGAATATGCAAACTCAAAAGAAAAAACTTTTAGAACCTGGGTTGACACTTATGATAAAAAAATATATGGAGATTTAATTTTATCAGAAGATACTGTTGCCTACAATATAGGTGAAAAGCCTCTTAGAAAAAAAGATTTAAAAGAATTTAATCCAAGAGATAAAATTGTAAATAAATTTGAAGAGATTTTAAGGCATAATAATGTATCTGATAAAGAAAATGCTTTTAATAAATTGACGGCTCTTTTTATATGTAAATTAGTAGATGAGATAAATAAAGATGAAGATGACATTGTTGAGTTTCAATATAAGTTTGGAACTGATACTTATGAAACACTATTAGATAGGCTTCAAAGACTATATAAGGAGGGAATGGATAAATTTATGAAAGAAGAAATTTTTTATGTTTCTTCGGAGTATCCTATTTCGTTATTTTCAGAATACAAAGGTCAGAATAGAAAAAATGCTATAGAAAGCTTGAGAGAAACTTTCAGAAAATTAAAATTTTTTTCAAATAGTGATTTCGCCTTTAAAGATGTGCACAATGAAAATCTTTTTAAACAGAATGGTAGGATATTGGTAGAAGTTGTTAAATTATTTGAACCATATAGAATAGTGTATCCTTCTAAACATCAATTTTTGGGAGATCTATTTGAGCAACTATTAAACCAGGGTTTTAAACAAAATGAAGGACAGTTCTTTACTCCTATACCTATCACAAGATTTATATGGGAATCCCTACCATTAGAAAATTTATCAAGTCTTTCAAAACCTGATGGATACCCTAAAATCATAGATTATGCTTGCGGAAGTGGTCATTTTTTAACAGAAGGAATTGATATTATTAATGAGATAAAATCAAATAATGATAATAGTTGGATAAGGGAAAACATTTATGGCATTGAAAAAGACTATAGATTAGCAAGGGTTTCAAAAATATCTCTTTTTATGAACGGAGCTGGAGATGGGAATATTATTTTTGGAGATGGATTAGACAATCATAAAGAGAAGGGAATAACAGACAATTCCTTCGATATTTTGGTTGCAAATCCACCTTATGCTGTAAAGTCATTTAAAAGTCATTTAAAATTAAAGGAAAATGAGTTTGAATTGGCAGAATTTATTTCTAATGAAGGCAGTGAAATAGAAGTTTTATTTGTTGAAAGAATCAATCAACTATTAAAACCTAATGGTATAGCAGCAGTAATATTACCTTCACCTTTATTGAGTAACACTCAAAAAAGTTATGAGGGAGCTAGGAGCGAGATATTAAAAAACTTTATGATTAAGGCTGTAGCACAATTTGGAAATAAGACATTTGGGGCAACAGGTCAAAATACTATTGTCTTATTTTTACAAAAATATAATGAACCACCCAAATATTTTAAAATTATTGAAGATTCGGTAGAGTCAATTTTTAATAATATGATGACTAATGAATGGATGGATAATGAAATATTTAATGCTTACTTATATCATATAGGAGTAAATAGAGATGTTTATATTGATTTTATAGAAGAAAAGATCAATTATAATGATTTCATAGAAAATAGTTATTTTAGGATGTATGCAGATGTATTTGAAAACTCTACCGAACTTAAGAATTTAAGAAGTAGAAAGACATTTGAAAAATTACCAAAAGAAAAACAAGTAGATGAAATAAACAATATTTTTTATTCATATGCTAAAGATATTGAAAAAGAAAAATTGCTCTACTTTGCGATTGTTAGGGAACAAAAAACATTAGTTATAAACGCTCCTACTAAAATATCTGATCAATATAAATTCTTAGGATATAAATGGTCTAATAGAAAAGGGAGTGAGGGTATTGATATCATAGAAATGGGTGGAATGCTTTATAACCCCGATAATTCAAAGAGCGTTAATCATATAGCTACATTTGTAAATAAGTCCTTTAATAACGATATTATAGAAGTTCCAGAAAATCTGATAGAATATTTAAATTATCTAGATACTAAAAATATGCTAGATTTTGAAAGAGAAAAATTTGACAAAAGTATAAGATTATCTGTCAAAAATGAAATTCTATCAAATTATATATTGCAAAACCTTGGAACAATATGTTTATATATAAAAAATGGAAAAGATGTAGAACAAAGTACGGATAGAAAAAAATATATGGTATCTAGAATTGAAACTATATCATCAGAAAAATTTGATTTAAATTCAGTTCAGTACACAGACGATGAGGTTGATGATGATTATTTTTGGAAAAAGGGTGATATAGCCTTAAGCCATATAAATAGTTTGGATCATATTGGAAAGACTGCATACTTTGACAGTGATAAAAAAATAATTCATGGTATTAATACGTTAAGAATTAAGGTAAATGATGATATAGTGGATAGTAAGTTTGTTTATTTATTTACTAAATTAGAATATTTCAAAAAAGAGGTTCAAAGGTTATGCAAGAGAGCTATAAATCAAGCAAGTATAAGTATTGGAGATTTATCAACTATAAAAATGCCTGTTCCTCCGTTAGACGTTCAAGCTAAAATAATTTCAGAATGTGAAAAACTTGAAGAAAAATATGAAAATACCCGAATGAAGATTGAAGAATACAGGGAGCAAATACAAAAGATTTTTGAAAATCTTGAGGTCATAAAAACTAGCGGGGGGGGGGTACAGACTAAGTGATTCCAACCTATTCAGCATATTTATAGGAAAGAGAGTTGTCCAAAATGAATTAACAGAAAATGGAATACCAGTATATAGTGCAAACGTATTTGAACCTATTGGTAATATAGATAAGAATTTATTAAAAGATTTTGATTCACCTAGTATTATATGGGGGATTGATGGAGACTGGATGGTAAATATACTCCCTAAAGGGTATGAGTTCTATCCTACGGATCATTGCGGTGTCATGAAAGTTGATGAAGATATAATTAATCCAAGATACATGACATATGTATTAAAAAAAGAAGGAGATTCTATTGGATTTTCAAGGTCCCATAGGGCATCAATTGATAGGATAAAAAGTTTAACTATAGATTTACCAAATATTGAAATCCAGAACACAGAGATGAACAAAGTCTATGAGTTGGAGAGCAAAATTAAAGCATTAACAGAAAATCAAATAGACTTGGATGTAGAAATAAATAAGACTTTAAAAAAATATATTTAATGAATAGAGTTATTAGAGATTGTGATTTCCAAGAAGATTAGGTGAAAAGTTTTGAAATCAGTTATATACCAGGATCAATATTTTAATTAAGCTTATTGGTTGTAATAGTACAAAATGTAAAAGTCTTAAAGATTACTGAATTTTCATATAATATTTATAATATGATGGGTAGACAATTGGGCTTGTCTACCACAAAAAAGCCAGGAGTGTATTTTACATACATCACCTGGCTTTTTTTGTGGTTATTTGTCAAGGCTAATTAATTTCGAATTTATAAAAAGACACTTACCCTTGACGCATTTGGACTCTTAATGTACAATTATATTAGAAACATACAAAGGAGGATTTTTATGAAGGATATTGATAAGGTGCTTGAGGATTTTCGTGAGTCTAGGAAGGCTATTAAGAAGGGCTTGCCTGCTAGGGATAATATTTTATATATTTTTGATTCTTTGACTGAGGATAGGCAGGCTAAGCTTTTATCCTATGCTGAGGATGTTTTTTATTCTCAGAGATACCAGGAAAAAACTTGTGAGGTACCTATTCTTAATATGAAGCTGGTTGACTAGTTTTCTTGAATTTTTTGTATTTCAATATATAATGATATTACCTAAAAGGTAATTTTGTGGAGCTCATATGAAAATTCTTTATAAGAATAAAAAATTAGAAAAACAGTGTACTGACCTTAAAGTTGCCAAGAAAGACTTTGGTGATAAGGTTGGAAGAAGGCTGCTTAAAGCCATTAACTTTATTAATGAGGCTCCTAATCTTAGCCTTATTATAGATTTTAGACCTTTTCATTTTCATGATTTGAAGGCTGACAGGAAGGGCCAGTATGCCATTGATATAGGCACTAGGAGAGACGGCTATAGGCTTATTTTGGAGTTTGATGAGGAAGATGTTTTTGTAAATGCAATTTATATCGAAGATGTTTATATAGCAGAAATGGGGAAACATTATGAGTAATTATATTGAATATGAAAATTTAATAGGATTTCACCCAGGATCTTATGTTGAGGATATTATTGATGATTTAAATATTAGTCAAAATGAATTTGCAGAAAGACTTGGTACCTCTTCTAAGACTGTTAGTGAGCTTGTTAATGGTCTTTGCAATATCAGTCCTGATTTAGCTTACAAACTTGAACAGCTAACTTCTATTAGCTTTGAGATGTGGATGAATCTTCAAAATGCTTATGATAAGAAGAAGGCAGAGATTGAGGCTAGGGTGGTAAGTGATGAGGATGAAGTTGTTGATAAGATTGATTTAAAATATTTTAAAGTTCATGGCCTTATTGAGGATAAAAAGTATTTTAGAGAAGAAAAAAAAGAGGTTTTGAGGTCAAAACTTAATGTGGCAAATCTTTTGTATTTTAAGAAGTTTAATTCCCAGGTTAGCTACAGAAATAAGGATGCTTTTAGCGATGAGTCTATTGTTAACTCTAACGTTATGTTGGAGCTTGCTGAGAACATTTCTCGAAATAAGACTGATACGAAGCTTAATATTAATAAGCTTAAATCATCTTATGAAGAAATCAAGAGATTGATTTTAAAAGATTATGATGAGTTTCTTCCTGCTTTAAAGGATATTTTGTTAGATTGCGGAATTGTTTTAGTTGCCTTGCCACACCTTAGAAATTCTGGACTAAATGGGGCTTGTAAAAAGTTTAAAAATGGCTCTGTCTTGTTGCTTATTACCGATAGGAATAAGAGGGCGGATATTTTTTGGTTTTCTTTATTACACGAATTGGGCCATATTGTAAAAAAAGATTTTTATACCAATGAATTGGATATTAAAGAATACGAATCTAAGGAAAGAATTGCTAATGATTTTGCAGCTGACTTTTTGATTGATAAGGAAGGGTATAGAAATTTTGTAGAAGGTGGGGACTTTTCTATAGATGCTATAGAGAAATTTGCGGAAGCAGAAAATGTGCTTACTTGTATCCTTACAGGAAGGCTTAAAAATGATGGCCTGATTGATCACAAAGCCTACAATTCTTATAATACTTATTATGAAATTAGTCTGGATAATGATGAAGTTAAATCTGCATAGGTTAAGTAAATTATTGAATTTAAAAAGGGAAGCTTAGGAAGCTTCCTCTTTTATTGCGTGAATTTAACTTACATAAATCTCATTTTAATTTTTTTCCTACAACAGTCCGATGAGTTTTTCTCCTATTAGGGTTATTGATGTGATGATTATGAAGCATGTTCCTCCTAGGGCTAGGGGTTTGGAGCCTGATTTTACTAGTTTTACTATGTCGCTGTTGAAGCCTATGGCTGACATTGCCATTACTATGAAAAATTTGGATAGGTCTTTGAAGGGTTTGAAGTATCCTATGTCTACTCCCTTGGCGAGGGCTATGGTTGTGATTAGGCTTGCTATTATGAAATATATTATGAAAAATGGAAATATTTGTTTGATGGATATTTTTTTGTTATCATCTGTGTCTGTTTTTTTCATTCTTATGAAGGCTAGGCCTAGGCATATTGGGATTATGGCGAGGGTCCTGGTTAGCTTGACGGTGACTGCTTCATCTAGGGTTTGACTTCCTAGGTTGAATATTGTGTCCCATGTGGATGCTGTGGCTGTGACTGATGATGTGTCGTTTACTGCTGATCCTGCAAATATTCCGAAGGCGTGACCGTTGGCGTGGCTAAAGCCGATTAGCTGTCCTAGGCTTGGGAAAAGAAGAGCGGCTAGGATGTTGAAAAAGAATATTACTGATATAGCTTGGGCGATTTCATCTTCGTCTGCATCTATTACTGGTGCGGCGGCTGCTATGGCAGATCCTCCACAAATTGATGAACCTACTCCAACTAGTGTTGCTATGTGGTCTTTGATGAGGCCTGTTTTGCTGGCTATGAATGCTACTAATAGTGAGCTTGATATGGTTGATAGGATGATTGGTAGTGATTCTCTTCCTGTTTTTAATACTAGACCTAAATCTAGTCCGAATCCTAGGAGGATTACGGCGTATTGTAGGATTTTTTTTGAGGTGAATCTTACTCCGTCCATGTAGGGTGTTTTGTTTTTGATTATTTGACCAAGGACCATGCCTATTAGTATTGCAAATACTGCAGGTCCTACTAGGGGCACTTTTTTGCCTATGAATTGAGATATACTTGCTATTAGGAGGCAGAGTATGATTCCCCTTATATTTTTTTCTATTGATTTTGTCATGTTTTCTCCTTCCGTTTTTTTATTATAGCAGGGGATTATCATAATGTAAAATTATAATTATTTACTATATTATAAATTTTTGTTATGATTATTAGGGAGGATTTTATGTTGGATTTTAGAATTGAAAGTTTTTTGGCGGTTTGTGAGTATCTTAATTTTACTAAGGCGGCGGAGAGTCTGAATATTACCCAGCCTGCCATATCTCAGCATATTAAATATTTGGAAAATTATTATAATTGTAAGCTTTTTTGTAGGAATAAGAAAAATTTATCTTTGACTGACCAGGGCAAGATTTTAAGGGCGGCGCTCCTTTCCATGTCAAATGACGAGCATAGGCTAAGGAAGCTCCTTGGCAAGAAAAAATCCCAGGGGGAGAAGATTTCTCTTGGTTTTACGAGGTCGGTTGGTGAGTATATAGTCCTTGATAAACTAATTGCCTTGATTAAGGAGAAAGCGACTTGTGATTTTCATATTTATTATGAAAATACCGATGAGATTTTGAGGGATATTGATAGTGGGAAGATTGATTTTGCAATTATTGAGGGGTTTTTGGATGGTAAGGATTATTTTGCCAAAAAATATAAGAGTGATAGGGTCCAATGCATTTGCCACAGGGACCATGTTTTTCAAAGACCTATCACAAAGCTGACTGATTTGCTAGATGAGAGGATTATCATAAGGGAAGAGGGGTCTGGTACTCTTGCAATTCTTAAAAATTTCCTCTATATGGATAATATAGATACAAAGGATTTTGCAAATATTATTGAGATTAATAATATGCACGCTATTGTTGAGCTTCTTAAGGCAGACTGCGGTATTAGCTTCTTGTTTGAGTCTTGTGTTGAAAAGGAATTGAGGGAAAAGGAACTTAGGATTGTAGAGTTGGAGGATTTTAATCTGACCCATGATATGTCTATTGTGGCCAGCAAGAACTCCATATTTTTGGATTTGTATTTAGAAATAGCTGAAAAATTGTAAGAAAAAGATGTGTGTTCTTGTTTTGAGTAATTAGTATTAAAAAAGGGAAGCTTAAATAAGCTCCCTCTTTTAGTGCATAAATTTAGAACCCGTAAGTATCCCCGTATATCTCATAGGCTGCTTGTTGGGTGCCTTCGCCGGCGGCGAATTTGTAGACTGTGACTTCTCCTAGGTCTTTGTCTTTTACCTTGTAGACTCCCATTGGGATGGCCCAGGTTTTGACTAGTTCACTTCCATCTTCTTGGATGAAGGTGGCTGTGTCTATGTCTCCGCAATAGTCTAGGCTGATTAGGATTTTCTCGCCTGTTCTTTTGCTGGCTAGGAGGGTGTAGGTTGTAATTTTTGGGTCTGTTTTGTTTTCTGCTTTTATTTCTTTTTTGTCTCTGATGTTGCCTAGGATTTTGATTACTGGTTGAGGATCTTTTGTTTCTAGGTCTAGGTCTGATAGGGTTTTATCTTCAAACCTATCTTTAAAATAGGCTGATTGGCCGATGTTATATAAGATATTGGCTGAATATTCTATAAATTTTAGGCCGCCTTCTAGGTCTTTGACCCCACCTATGGCTTGTTTTTTCTCTTCTTTGTAATTTTCTAGGATCCTTACGCCTATGGATATACCTTCAGAGTGGCTAAATTTTTCCTTGGTGATTGTGTTTATGCCTTGTGTCTTCTTTGGCCCATTGGTCTGGCTTGTTGGATCTTCGTTGCTTATTTTTGGGAATTGCTTGCCTAGTTCAAAGACGTTTGAGTTGTTTTCGTCGATGTTTCCTTTTTTTACATCTGGATATTCTTTCATGAATACTAGGTCTTTGATGTCGGTGTATTCTTTGTGGTGTTTTTTGGATAGCATGTAGGCTCCTGCCTTGCCATCTGGATAGTCAGGTTTGTAGTAGAGATCTACTGTGTAGCCCTTGTTTTCTAGGTCTGTAATCTTTGAGTCTGGCAAGTGGAAGGTGAATTCTTCTCCGAGCATGCCTTGGTTAAAGTTGTGTGCATCGACATACCTAGTTGTGACCCCATTTTCTTCAAAACTTCCAGATTTTGGGGTTTGGTAGGAAAACTTTGTTAGTCTAACGCTATAGGTATTATCGTCAATTTTTTTAGGGTTGGCAAATTGGCCCTTAAAGAGGCTGTAGGACATATTTTGACCATCACCGTAGTAGCATGAACCATCAAAATTGCCATCCTTGCGGAAATATATTTTTTCACCGCTGTCTACCAGGCAATCGTAGAAGATTTTACCCTGAAGGTCTGCAAAAAGGTCGAACTGGTTGTTCTTTTTGATAGTATCTTGGCCATCTTTTATAGTAGCATTGCCGTTTTCATCCTTTTCTAGGATGTCTTCGTCATTATCAATTTCATCCAAGTCTTCATCTTCGAGCATATCTTCATCTTCATTTTCATAATCAAAGTAGTCATCGCCTAAGATGTCCTTGGCGTAGTCTTCGCTGGCCTTGCCTGCACGGATTTTACCTTGTCTTAGGAGAAAATCTATGTCATTTTTCACCATACTGCATGATGACAGGATAAAGGCTAGGGCAAGTATACCAAATATTTTCTTTTTCATGGTGGCTCCTTAGTTTATTTTATTCTATTATATCATATTGCGACTTTGTTTAAAAACTTTTATTGAGGTATCTAATTACTAAGATATTTTTTGTGGTTGCTTTTGAGTTTGAAGCTTATTTTGACAGGTGATTTTTATAGATTGACATTTTTTTGCAAAAAGTGTTTAGAAGAGATATTCTGGGGTAATTTTATAAGAGAAAAGAGAGGAGAAAAGATGAAAAATATTGTAATTGCAGGCGGTGGAGTCCTAGGTAGTCAAATCGGATTTCAATCAGCCTATAGAGGAAAAAATGTTACTTTTTGGCTAAGAAGCGAGGAATCAATCGGTAGAGCTAAGCCAAAAATTGAAAAATTATATATGACCTATCTGGCAGAGCTAGACCATGCCAAGGCTCAAATTGGTAAAGAAAATCCAGATTATGCAAGGGCCTTGATAGAAGATTTTGCAAATATAAGCCCAGAAGAGATTGATAAGCTAAAAGAGGATGTAAAAAAAGCCTACGAATCAATCAAATACGAAACAGACTTGGCCAAGGCCATGGAAGGGGCAGACTTTGTAATCGAGGCTATAGCTGAGGTTGCAGATGTAAAACACGACTTCTTTAAAAAGATTAAGGACCTTTTAGGAGCTGATACAATTCTAGCTTCCAACTCATCAACCATGCTCCCATCAACTTTCAAGGATGATGCAGGCAGACCTGAAAATTATCTTCACTTCCACTTTGCCAACCACATCTGGAGAAATAACCTTGCAGAGATTATGGTAACACCAGAAACATCTGATAAGGTAAGAGAAGCTGTGGAAGTCTATGCCAGAGAAATCACCATGATTCCAGTAGTAATCAAAAAGGAAAGGCCAGGCTATCTTCTAAATTCCCTTCTAGTACCACTATTAAGTGCAGCCCAAGAGCTAGTAGCAGGCGAATATGCAAGTTTTGAAGATGTAGACATGGCTTGGAAAGTTGGTGCAGGAGCCCCAAGAGGACCTTTCGAAATCCTAGATATTATAGGCCTTATGACACCATACAACCTTGCCAAATACAAGGAAGGGGCAGATGACCCATCTACAATGGCAGGTAAGATTGTAAAAATGCTTGAAGAAAAGATAGAAGCAGGTAAAACCGGCATGGCAGCAGGCGAAGGTTTCTACAAATATGACGAAAAGGGTAGAAAAATCAAATAAAAGCTTAAAAGGCGAGGATTTTGACCTGAACCCCAAAATCCGGAATACGGATGGAGGGGTTTTAGTATGCCAAAATACACAAAAGAATTTAAAATCAAACTAGTAACGGAATATTTATCAGGGGAATCTGGAGGCAGTCCGATGGTTGCTAAAAAATATGATATACCCGAAGGTACATTACAAAACTGGAT
>NZ_JAMXSL010000035.1:0-22491 GCF_026131715.1 Anaerococcus sp. NML200537
CACAATTATACTTTAAGGAGGTTTTCTTGGTGCTTGAAGCTAAAGCGAAGTCCCTCCACCTGCATAGCAGGTGGTTTTTTGTTTCGCTCTCTTTCGTTCGCTCAACTCACTTAAGTGGACAAAAAAAATACCCTCTTTGCTTGGCAAGGAGGGTATTTTTTTCTTATAATATTGCTTCTCTTAAGTCCTTCATAGCATCTCTTGCTACATCCATTGCAGCTTGCATGGCTTCTTTATTTGTCATGTCGACTCCTGCTTTTTTGAGGACTTCTAGTGGATATTCGCTTTCGCCTGCTTTTAGGTAGTTTAGGTAGGCTGTCCTATCTTCGTCTGTGCCGTGTAGGATTTTTTGGCTTAGGGCTACTGCGCTCATGAAGCCTGTTGCGTATTGGAATACATAGTAGAACATATAGAAGTGTGGTATTCTTGCCCATTCTGATGCTATATAGTCATCTACTTCTATGTCTTTGCCGAATAATTCTTCGTTTAGCTCTTTGTAGATTGCATGTAGTCTTTCTGCTGGGATTGGTTCTCCTGCTTCTACTAATTTGTTTACCTTGTGTTCAAATTCTGCAAACATTGTTTGTCTAAATACTGTTGATTTGAATTGGTTTACAAAGTAGTTTAGGAGATATTTTGTTTCTTCTTCACTTTGGCTATGTTTTAGCATGTAGTCAAGGAGTAGAAGCTCGTTGGTTGTGGATGCTATTTCTGCTAAAAAGATTGAGTATGAACCATATTGGTATGGTTGGGTGGATCTTGTGTAGTAGGAGTGCATGGAGTGGCCTAGCTCGTGAACTACTGTAAATACGTCATTTATGGTGTTGGTGTGGTTTAGTAAGATGAATGGTTGGGTGTCATAGGATCCTGATGAATAGGCACCAGATCTCTTACCCTCGTTTGGCATGACATCAAACCATCTTGATTCAAAACCTTCTCTTGCTACTTTTACATATTCTTCACCAAGTGGTGCTATGGCTGCTAGGACTATTTCTTTTGCTTCATCAAATTCGATTTTTCTGTCATAGTCTTCTACTAGTGGCACATAGATATCGTGGAAGCCTAGGTCATCTACACCGAGGTATTCTTTTCTTAAAGTTGTGTAGTCTCTGTGAATGTCACTATTTTCATGAACTACTTCTAGGAGGTTGTCGTAGATTTCTTCTGGAAGATTGTTTTTGAAAAGTGACATTTCTCTTGCTGATGAGAATTTTCTTAATTTTGCTTCTACGTTATGAGCTGTAAATTCACCGTCTAGAGTTGATGCTAGGGTGTTTGAGTATTGTCTGTATGTCTTGTAATAATTCTCATAAACCTCACGTCTAAAGTCCCTGTCTGGGTCTTCTTGGAGGGTTACGAAGTTAGCATCAGATAATCTTATCTCTTCGCCATCCTTTTCTACGCTTGGGAAGGATAGGTCTGCGTTATTAAAGATCATATAGGTGTTTTGTGGGTTATTCTTTAGTTTGCCGAAGGCTGCTAAGATTGTTTCCCCATTTTCATCTAGGACATGGTCTTTGTTTCTAAAAATATCTTCGAAATAGTGTTTTAGGTATGAAATTTCACTATCTTCTAGGTATTCATCTATAACTTTTTTATCTGTTGATAAAAGCTCTGGTTGTACGAAAGAAAGGGCACTTGATGCTCCTACCCATGTATTTTGAGCTACTTGGCTCATCTCTTGGTATTTGGTTACCCTGGTATCCTCATCTGATTTTAGGGATGAAAATACATAGGCCTTTTCCATCTTTCTAGAAAATTCTTCGTCTAGTTTGAGGTAGGCCTTGAAATTTTCTAGGCTTGATGTGATTTTTCCCTTGTAGGATGTAAGCTTTTCTACAAGAGCCTTTATCTCTTCTATGTCTTTATAAAAATCTTCATCATTCTCATAAATGGATGATGTATCCCATTTTAATCTTTCTTCTATTTCGTTTCTTTGCATTAAATATCCTCCTATTTTATATTTAATATTTTACCTTTTTCATCTTCATATTTTACAGTTAATATCTTATTTTTAGGGTCGCTTGGCATATTTCCTACAGAAATCTCATCACCATCTAGGCTCGCCTTTATTTTTTTGTATTTTATATTATAGGCTGTTAGGATTTCTCCCAAATAATCATCTTCTGCCTCTAGCCTATTTTTTATAAGACTTTTAAGGTCATTTGTAGAAGCATCCCTATTTTCTAACAAATCTCCTAGTCTATAAACCTTGGTTGCAGGGTCTGCTTTTGAGTTTTCGAATTTAAAGGAATCTATCAGCGACATATATTTATTGTATAAAAAATATGCCGAAGATGTAGAATCCTCATTTATCACGACCTGGCTAGCAAGTAGCATAGGGCCGGAGTCAGATTCTATTACATCAAATGACACCTTAGAGAATATTCCGTCAGGACTTATGACCGGTCCATATTCCTTTTCTACCAATTGGTCGTTTTTCTCAAAAGATAAAACAGCAGAAAAAGAGTCTGGTGAATATGATGACTCAAGAACGGATATGCCTAGATAATTATCCCCTAGGCCAAAATCCTTCAAAAAACCCATAGCATCTTCTATAGCTACTGCATTTCCCATCTTGCCCCTGCCATAAGTTTCTTCAAAATCAAGGCTGGATGATCCTGAATTTGTAGATGGCAGGTATTTTATCTCTGGAAATTCAATCTCTTCAGATTTTTTAGGAGTGTTTTTGGCTTCAAATTCTGCCTTTGACTCAAAACCACAAGATGTCAAAGTCAAAAGAATGCCCAAAATCAATATTTTCTTCATATTACACTCCTAAAAGCGACTTATTACCTATCCTTATTAGGATAAAGGCCAAGGCTAGGGTCGCTAGACCTGCCACAACTTGTCTAGGAATAGATAAGTCCCTTCCAACAACTGGCAAGGCATTGGCAAGGATAAATCCTCCCACAAAACCGCCCAAGTGGCCAAGAACGCCCACTCCAGGCATAAGGAAGGAATAAATCACGTTAATTACAACTATTGACACAAAGCTTGCCCCAAAACTATGGAGGATGGCATCATCCCTATAGACAAGCATCATGCCGATAGCTATACCCAAAAGCCCATAAAGACTAGTAGATGCCCCAGCAGATACCGTATAGACATCCCCAAAGGCATAGGAAACAAGATTGCCAAAAATCCCGCAGACTAGGTAGATTATAAGAAATCCAACAGATCCATATAGCCTTTCAAATATAGGACCGATATTGTAAAGGAAATACATATTAAACATAATATGAAAAAATCCTATGTGGATAAAAGAAGCCGTAAAAAGCCTCCACCAATCCCCTTCTCCTACGAGAATCTTGGAATTTGCACCAAATCTTATCAAATTTTCAATACTTTCACTACCACCACTAAGACTCATCAGAACAAAGACAATCACATTAATAATCATCAAAGCCGATGTGACCTTAGCCTGGCTAAGTCTTTCTAAATTAATATTCATAAGATAATTATACCTCTTATCCTCTCAATTAAAGCAAGGACTCAACCCTTTTGGCAAGAAAGCCTATTTCCTTATACATATCCTGCCTGTCATAAGCATCTCCGAGCTTGTAGGAAATAATTTTATCAAAATCCCCCTTATCCTCAACCCTCTTATTAGTAGAGTCTTCAAGGAAGATAATTTCAAGGTCTTTATTGTATCTTTTGGCAAGTTTGGCCACGTTTTGAGATGAATAGGCCCCAAATTGCTCGACATTCTCACCTAAAATAAGGACATCCTTATCCCTTATTAGCTTTTCAAAATCAAGGGTCTTCATCATAAAGTCCATAGACTTAGTAATCTTGACCTTAAAGAAGAGATAGAGGGCCCAGGCCACCCCACCACCAGAACCAAGACCTGGCATATCGACAGAGCCTGTTCCAAGTTCATCCTCGATAATCTTCTTAAAATGCTTAGATCCCTTAAAAAGCCTAGCAGTATCAAGGTCGCTAGCTCCTTTTCTGTAGACCCTATCTTCAAGAAAAGAATTTTCTCCAAAAAGAGTCTTAAAGGTGGATGTAGCTATGACAATCTTAACATCTTTAAGCCTCCTATCAAGGCCAGAAATATCAGTCTTAGCCACCCTTTCCATATTTTCAGCAATAGGGTTAAGTTCTCTATCATCAGGATCGTAAAACCTAGCTCCCAAAGCATAGAGCATACCCATACCCAAATCGTTAGTAGCAGTATCTCCGATGCCTATATAAAAGGACTTGGCCCCATTATCAAGGCCATCAAGAATCATCTCCCCAAAACCAAGCGAAGAAGACTCCATAACCCTAAGGTCTTCCTTATAAAGGAGCCTAATTCCAGAAGATTCAGCCATCTCCATAACAGCCAAATCATCCTTAAGTATGTATCTGGCGGTGATCACATCATTTAGAGGATTATGTACATTGACATATTTATATTTCCCCTTAATCACAGCCTGCATAGCTTCAACAGTCCCATCGCCCCCATCCAAAAAGGGCATGACAGTCACATCTTCATTCATATTATTTTTAAAAACATTTCCGATTTCAACGGAATTTTCAAAAGTTTTTATAGAATCAATTCCAATTAATATTTTCATCTTATCTCCCATCCTTATAATATATACCCTAGAAAATTAAAATTTATTAAAGAAAAAGGACTTATTCAAAAATAAGTGCAAAAAGCTTTACAAATAAGCTATTTGCTGCTATACTAAATAAGAAGGTTAAGAAACTTTCGCTGTTTAACTCATGAAATCTACATATGATTTCAACCATTAGAGACCATTAGGAAATCCCTAATGGTTTTCTTTATATGCAACAGACGAAAGAGATTGCTAAGGAACGTAATGTTTTTATCTACGATGCTCCTATTCGTCGCATCTCCGATAAAAAATTACATAAGGTTCTATATCTATTTTTCAAGACAAGCTTGAAAAATAGTATAGAACGCTTAGATATCGCTTACGATATCTAAGCTACCATTAGCTGTTTAACTCATGAAATCTACATATGATTTCAACCATCAGGGCCATTAGTATTTAGCTAATGGCTCTATTTAATGGTAGCAAAAATATTGTAAGCAATATTTTTGCGGTCTTCACAATATTTTCGAGTGCAAAGCACGAAGAAAAGATTGATGAAGAACCTTATACAGCGAATAAAAATTGATGCGACGAATAGGAGCATTGATTTTTATGAGTCGCATTGTTTAGTAAATAGCTTATTTTCATAGTTTTAAAATATAATTTGCACATTCGAGATTTTTTTATATTCACATATAGCCGATGTACTTACAAAACCCTATAATATAAAGAACAATGGTTCTCATGGCTGGACTGGCTTGTTCTCTATCATGTCGAAGGAGCTTTGCAACTAAGATATTTCATACCCCTTTAAAATTAGTTAATTTTTGCTATATTCTCTTTATTTGGTAAAGTTAAATAGTAAGTTATTAATTTCAGGAGGATAATTTGTTAAAAAATAAGAAAACAGCTATTATATTTTCTATCTTTGCCATGTTCCTTTGGGGATCGGCTATTCCTACTATTAAGACTACCTATGCAGAGCTTGCTGTGGCTAGTACTGATACTGGTCTTAAGATTCTTATAGCGGGAATTAGGTTTTTTATGGCAGGGATTATTACCCTTATATATTTTAAGATTTTTAATAAAGATGAAGTAGACAAGAGTCAGATTAACTGGAAATTCATTATAATTTTGGGTCTTATCCAGACCTTTATCCAGTATATGTGCTACTATATAGGCCTATCAAATACTGCGGGTGTTAAGTCATCTATTATCCAGTCAGCAAATTCCTTTATAGTGGTTATCATCTCATTTTTCCTACTTCCAGGTGATAAGATTGACAAGAGAATTATCATTGCCCTTATCATGGGTACTGCCGGTATTATTGTCACAAATATGGGCAAGGAAGCAGGTGATAGTCCCTTAAGACTAACTGGTGAGGGTTTGATACTTGTATCTACCACCATAAATGCCCTATGTACAGTCCTTGTTAGAAAATATGGCCAGGGCCAAAATGCCTATATTATGACAGGGGTTCAATTTTTGATAGGGTCTACCATCCTTATAATCACAGGATCTATACTTAAGGAAGGAAGTCTGATCTTTACAGCCAAGGCTGCCATCTTACTTTTATATGCTGCCTTTATTTCAGCTACCGCCTTTAGCATTTGGACAATAGTCCTTATGAACCACTCAGCAGGAGAATTTGGAATTTACAAGCTCTTTGTCCCACTTTTTGGATCTGTCCTATCAGTTATAATCCTAGGAGAGACTTTTACTACAAATCTTGCTATCGGTATGATTTTAGTTTTATCAGGGTCTTTAATTTTAAATACCAAGAAGAAAAGAGCATAATTTTAGCTTTCGCCTTAGGCGAAGGCTTTTTTTATGTTTATTTTTATAAAAACTCTTTCCCTTGACTTTTTAAATTAGAATGATTATAATTATTATTATAGAATATAAATAAAAAGGAGAAAATTATGGCTTTAATCGGAAAAACATTACCACAATTTGAACTTGACGCATACAATCCAGCTAAGGAAGAATTTATAAAGGTTACAGATGAGGACCTAAAGGGTTCTTGGACTGTTCTTATCTTCTATCCTGCTGACTTTACATTTGTATGTCCTACAGAGCTTGAAGATATGCAAGAATCATACGCAGAGCTTAAGGAACTAGGAGCTGAAGTTTACTCAGTATCTGTTGATACTCACTTCGTTCACAAGGCTTGGCATGATAATAGTGATGCTATTAGCAAGATTGAATACACAATGATTGGTGATTCTAACAAGGAATTAACAAGAGCTTTAGACCTACTTGATGATTCAGGCAAGGCTCACAGAGCTACCCTTGTTCTTGATCCAGAAAACGTCATCCAAACTGTTGAAATCAACGCTGATGGCATAGGTAGAAAGGCTAATGTAAATATTAACAAGGTTAAGGCTGGAAAATATATAGCAGCTCACCCAGGCGAAGCTTGCCCAGCTAAATGGGAATCAGAAGAAAGTGCAACCCTTACACCAGGACTTGACCTAGTAGGTAAAATCTAATAATGTTAGATAATAATCTAAAGACCCAGTTAGCCCAATACCTTGACCTCCTCAAAGGGGAGGTCACTATTGGGCTTTCTGTTGATAATAGCGAAAATTCCAAAAAAGTTAAGGAATTTATAGACGATGTAGCAAGCCTTTCATCAAAGATAAAGGTTGAGGAAAAAGACCTTGCCTACAAACCATCCTTTGATCTTAAGGGAGAGTTCGACCACGGTAATATAGTCTTTGCAGGCCTTCCACTAGGCCACGAATTTGCTTCCTTTGCCCTTGCCCTTTTACAAGTTGGAGGAATAGAGCCAAAGGTTGATGAAAGTATAAAGGCTAGGATTAAGGCCCTAGACGGATGCAATTTTGAAACAATTGTATCTCTTTCTTGCCACAATTGTCCAGATGTTGTCCAAGGCCTAAATATCATGGCCATCCTAAATCCTTCTATAAATCACACCATGATTGAAGGATCCATGTTCCAAGACCTAGCAGAAGGTCGTGATGTCCTTGCAGTTCCTGCCATCTTTAAGGATGGGGACTTCTTTGAGGGAGGCAAGCAATCAATCGAGACAATCCTTGATAAACTCGGCTCAAAGATAGATGCTGACCACTTTGCTGATAAGGGACTTTTTGATGTCCTAATAGTAGGTGGAGGTCCAGCAGCAGCAACAGCGGCTATCTATGCAGCTAGAAAGGGAATCAAGACAGGAATCATTGCCAGCGAATTTGGTGGCCAAGTTAATGAGACTCTTTCTATAGAAAATATACCAGGCTTTAAATATACCGAAGGCCCTGAATTTATGAATCAAATGAAAGAGCAAGTCAAGGCTTTAGATGTTGAGATAATGACAGGTGCCCTTGCAGAAAATATTGAAAAGAAAGATTCTAATATAGAAATCAGCCTAGATAATGGTGCTAAGCTTGAATCAAAAACTGCAATAATTGCCACAGGAGCTAGGTGGAGACTAATCGGCATTCCTGGAGAGACTGAATTTAGAAACAAGGGTGTAGCCTATTGTACCCACTGCGACGGCCCACTCTTTAAGGGCAAAAATGTAGCGGTAATTGGCGGAGGTAACTCAGGAATTGAGGCTGCAATCGACCTAGCAGGCATGGTTAACCATGTAACAGTCCTTGAGTTCTTGCCAGAATTAAAGGCTGATGACGTCCTACAAAAGAAGGTCAAATCCCTTTCAAATGTAGAAATCATAACCAATGCCCAAACCACAGGCCTCTACGGTTCTAACAGGCTAGAAAGCCTAGAATATACTGACAGGATTTCTGGCAAAGACCACAAACTTGATATAGCTGGATGCTTTATCCAAGTAGGGCTTGTACCAAATACAGAATGGCTAGAAAAAACTGAAGTAAGCCTAAGCCAAAGAGGAGAAATCATCACATCTGCAGATGGGTCTACAAATGTAGAAGGCATCTATGCAGCAGGAGATGTTACAGAAGAACTCTTCAAACAAATAGTAATAGCAGCAGGATCTGGCGCAACAGCAGCCCTTGGTGCTTTCAACTACCTAATGAGAAAATAAATTTAGAGATAGAAAAAGACAGAGTCATTGCGATTTCTGTCTTTTTTGATGAATATTTTTGAAAAATTTACCTTAGCTTGAAAATTATAAAAGTCAAAATAAAATCAATTAAAAACTAAAAGCGAGGAGACTTTGTGGAAAAGATACAAACAAAAAGATTGACCCTAAGAAAGCTTAATAAAGATGATGCTAAGGCCATCTACGAGGGATGGGCAAGTGATGAAGAGGTCACCAAATTTCTCACCTGGCACCCTCACGAAAACATCGAAACGACTCAGGAAATCTTAGATTCTTGTCTAGAAGCTTACAAGGATGAGGCTTGCTATAGGTATGGCATAGAGCTTACTAAGGAAAAAAAGCTCATCGGCATGATAGATGTGGTGGAATTTGATGAAGGCATACCAGAAATCGGCTACGCCTTATCAAGATCATATTGGAATCATGGCTACATGACAGAAGCCTTAAAGGCCTTTATTTACCAGCTTATCTTAAGGGGCTATAGAAAAATATATATAGAAGCAGACGAAAATAACCTAGCAAGCTTAGCGCTAATAAAAAAGAATGGATTTAGCTTTTTGGGCAAGGAAAGAAAGATAAAATCCACCTTCAAAAACGAACTTGTAACAGTTAATACCTATCAACTTGATATAAAATAAAACAAGCCTACTACTTTGTTTTGCAAAGTAGCGGGCTTTTATTTGTCTGTAAATTTTTTAAAAAAATAATTTCTGCTAGTAACTAGAAGAATCGAATATATTAATTTAAAGAAAAATCTATCAGTACTTCCAATAAGAGTGGATAATATAGCAAACATCGATAAATAATAAACTTTTCTAAATATAAAATCTAGCTTTATCTTTTTCATAATTTAACTTACTCCTAAATAAATTATTATCCTAGCTTGCCTATAAATTTATTCAGTGATATTCTAATAATTATTTAGTATTTAATTATCAATAAGAAGATTTTCATACTTATTATTATATAAACTATTACTATATTTAAATATATTTTCTAAACTTAATAAAGTTTAAGATCTGACATGATTTTTATTCTAACTTAGGCTATATAGCTTATTTACAAGATTCTAAAGGTCTTTTTGCATTAATATTCTTTGTTAAAATATTAATTTTAACTGATAACGCAAATCACCCTTGACTTTTTGGATGATAAGTGTTATTATTATCAATATCAGTTAGTCGATTAACAATTAATAAAAATTTATGAGGTGAAACTATGAAAAACAAAAATAAATATACTATTGCAGCCCTACTTTCATTAGGACTTGTTCTTTCTGCTTGCCAAAAAGATGCAGCTGATACAAAAACCAAAGAAGATACTAAGGCTGAAACAAAGGTTGAAGAAACAGCTAAAGAAGAAAAACCAGCTGAAGAAGCTAAAGAAGCTGAAAAGCCTGCTGAAGAAGTAAGCATGGCTGATTGGGAAGGCCAATGGAACGGCATGGGCGGATATCTAGAAAAACCTGAAATCCAAGAAGCTTACAAGACTTTAGCAGAAAAAGAAAATACTGATGAAGCATCAGCTAAGGAAGCTTATCTTAAGAAGAGAAAATGTGACTTTGGCGGTCTTGAAATTTCTGGCGACCATGTTAAATTCCTAAAAGAATTCCCTGAAGCTAAGGGCGAGGTAATAGGTGAAGCAGATTACAAATACAAAGAAAAAGTAGAAGTAGAGCACGGTGGACACAAACTTGAATGGGATATATTTGAAGCTACAAGCGAAGATGCTCCTTACAAGGTTCTTATGATGATGCCTATCCACGGTGAAGAAACTCTAACCCACTTCCATATGAGATATGGTGATGATAAGGATAGCCTACTTAAGGAAGAAGGCTGGTACCCAACATTTGTAAAACCTACTTCAACAGACCAACAAATTATAGATGAAATTACTGAATAGGATACTATCCCTCGATCTTAGTAGAATTAAGAAGAATTTTTCAATAGTATTTTCGCTCCTTGTCTTAATACTTGTCAGCGGATGTTCTAAGGATGTTAAAAAAACAGGTGATTCCCCTTTAGTTTACACTTCCTTTTATCCGGTAAATGACCTTACGAAGATGATTGGTGGAGATACTATCAATGTTAAAAGCTTTATGCCTTTGGATAAGGATCCCCATATTTGGGAACCTAGTCCAAAGGATATGAAAAAACTAGCCTCATGTGATTTATTAGTTGTAAATGGGGCAAATATGGAGCCTTGGCTTGATACTGTTAGGGAAAATCTTCCAAATCTTGATATCCTTAAGCTTTCTGATTCTGTAGACCTTATTACCTATAAGGGTGCTGCAGCAATCGGTGATTTTCAATACTTATCCAGAATTGAAATAGAGGCTGGCAAAAATAAAATCGACTTCGGCCATACTCATGAAGATATGATGAGGGTTGCTTTTATTAAAGATGAAGGCCTTAATCAAAAAGACTTAGTCAAGAAGGCTAAGGAAATTATGAGCCAAAAAGGTGAACTAGTGGCTCAAAAATCTACCAATAAGGTAGAAGAAGGCAAGGTTTACGGAGTAGAGATGGGCCATGAATCTGGTGAAGTATTTTTCGACTTCCCGGAAAGCGGAAAGTGGATTTTCATTTCAGATAGGATTAGTGAAGATTTGCTGCCTTATAATCTAATGGATAGCAAGGGTAATATCCTAAAAGATGAAGGCAAGGAAGAATCCCTTATGGAAGGGTCTTCATCAGGTTTTGATAAGATTACCTATGATCCCCACTCTTGGCTATCTATTGTAAATGCTAAAAAATACCTAAACGCCATTCAAGAGAAGCTAATAGAAAAATATCCAGAAAATGAAAGACTCTATAAGAAAAACAAATTAAAATATGTAGATCAATTGACAGATATAGATGCAGAATATAAAGAGAAATTCTCTAAGCTTGATAAGGCAAGGAAAAATTTCCTAACCCTCCACTATGCTTACGCCTATATAGCTAGAGATTTTGACTTAACCCAGTACCCTCTCCAAGGTCTGACCAGTCTTGAAAGCCCAAGTCTTAAGACAATAAAAAAGGCAATTGATTTTTCTAATTATTACCATATCTCAACAGTCTTTTATGAATATGGACAAAATCCCAAACAGGCAAAAGCCCTTGCAGAAGAAATTGGCGGTAAGGTATCTCCCCTTGCCTCAATGGAGTTTTTAAGCAAGGAGCAAAAAGACAAAGACCAAAATTACATTGATTTGATGCGTATGAACCTAGAAAATCTCTACAATTCTATGGTCGAGGAGGAAAAATGAAAGCGATAGAAATAAAAAATCTTACCTTTGCCTATAATAAAATTCCCGTCATAAAATCTTGTGATTTTAGTCTAGAAATGGGAGATTTAGCACTTATACTTGGTGGCAATGGTAGCGGTAAATCAACTTTAATAAAATTGATGTTGGGAGAGTTGAAAAAAGATACAGGAAGTATTAAAATTTTGGGGAAAAATATCGAAGATTATAAGTCATACAAAGATATAGGTTATGTTCCACAAATAAATATAGTCAACAAAATATCCTTTCCTATAACTTGTTTAGAACTTGTATCTTTAAACCTCTATGAGGATTTTGGCTTTATTAAAATCCCCAAAAAATCCCATTACCAAAAGGCTAGAGATATCCTTATTAAGATGGGTATGGAAGATTATATAAACACACCAGTTAATGAATTATCTGGCGGCCTTGCTCAAAGAGCTATGATCGCCAAGGCAATGATTAATAATCCCCAAATCCTAATTCTAGACGAACCTACAGCCGGGGTTGATAAGGAAAGTAAGACGAATTTCTTTGAAACTATAGACATCCTTTCAGAAAAATTCTCAATTACTATAGTTATGGTTACTCATGAATTAAAGGAAATGGAAAGTCTTAAGTTAAATATGAAAAAATATGAAATGTCAGAAGGGAGGCTAGTAGAATGTTAGAATTTGCCTTTATGAGAAAAGCTTTATTTTTAGGCTTCCTCCTTTCAATTATGATTCCTATTATAGGAATTGTCATGGTCAATAGGAAGACTTCTATGATAGGCGATGCCCTATCACATACCGCCCTTGCTGGAGTTGGTATGGGTTTAATTCTTGGTTTTGATCCACTCCTAGGATCTGCTATTATTTGTGTGTTGGCAGCCTTCCTAATTGAATTAATTAGAAAGAAATTCCCCCAATATGGAGATATGGCAACAGCTGTAATAATGTCAACAGGCCTTGGTATAGCGGCAATTCTTTCAGATTTTGCACCAGGCGGAAATTCCTTTGAATCCTATCTTTTTGGTTCGATTTCATCGGTTACAAGTGCTGATATTATAAATACTTCTCTAGTATTTATCTTAGTAATAATGCTTTCTGTTAGCAGATATTCAGCCCTTTTGGCTATAGCTATAGATCCAAATACCGCAAGGCTTTCTGGAGTTAAGGTTCAAGCCCTTGATGCTGTCTTTACCCTACTTGCAGCTATAACAATAGCCCTTTCTGTTAAGATAATTGGAGCTTTGATGGTCACAAGCCTGATAGTGCTCCCTGTGGCTACAGCCCTTATAGTTGCTAAGTCCTACAAGCAGACATTTTTCATAACTACTATTCTGGGTGTAATTTACATGATGGTGGGAATAATCATGTCTTACCATTTTGATATCAAGCCAGGTGGCGCTATAGTAGTAAATGCAATTTTGGGAATGGCGATATTTGCTCTATATAAAAAAATTTCAAAAAAATAGGTAAATAACTTGAACCCTCCTTTTATTTCAAGACTTAACTTATTTTTATAAGATAAATTATTTACCCCTTTATATAAAAACTGGCTAGGCTCTAATCAAAATGATTAAGGGCCTAGCCAGTTTTTTAATTATTCTCCAAGAATTTCCTTATAAGACCTTATAAGTTCATCTTCTGTTATATCTTTGGCCCTTACATCTAGGGCAATTTGTCCCTTATTTAGCATGATTATCCTATCAGAATATCTTACTACATCTCTTAGGTTGTGAGAGATTAAAAGGGTGGTGATTTTTTCTGTATCTATTAGGCTCCTGGTCTTATCCATGACATTTCTACTTGTCTTTGGGTCAAGGGCTGCTGTGTGCTCATCTAAGAGGAGGAGTTTAGGTCTGATATTTGTAGCCATAAGGAGGGCTAGGGATTGTCTTTGGCCTCCTGATAAGAGGCCAGTCTTGGTATGAAGCTTATCTTCAAGGCCTAGATTTAAGGATTTTATCCTTTCGATTATTTCTTTTTCATCGGCGTTTTTCCTTAGGGATTTGAGGGTAAATTTGCCAGATTTTTTAAGGGATAGGGCCATATTTTCGTAAATATCTAGGTTTGTCGCTACCCCATCTTTGGGATCTTGGCTTACCTTTCCGATATAGGCTGCTCTTTTTTCCTCGCTAAGGCCTGTCACATCTTCCCCATCTATTAAAATTGACCCCCTATCAACAGGAAGGGCTCCTGAGATTATCCTCATAAGAGTGGACTTGCCGCAGCCGTTTGGGCCTATAATTGTTGTGGCAATTCCTTCTTCTACCCTTAGGGAAAAGTCTTTGAATATGGTATTTTCTTCTTCTGTGCCTGGGTTAAAGGTCTTTGAAATATTTCTAATTTCCAACATTTTTTACCAACTTTCTATGCTTAGCCCCTGCTAGGTAATTATTGTAGGCTATGAAGGCTATGACGATAAGAGCTGTGATTAGCTTTAGGTCGTTTGGGTTTAGGCCTAGGTAAATTGCAATTCCTGATATTATCCTATAAATTATGGCACCTATAATTGCCTTGGTGGTATCCCTTAGTTTTGACGAATTCTTACCGAGTGTATCGCCGATAATGATTGAGGCTATGCCTGTTACAATCATAGCTGTGCCCATACCAATATCTGCAAAGCCTTGATAATTTGCCATAAGTCCACCAGAAAGTCCTATAAGGGCGTTGGATAAGATTAGGCCAAGGGCCACGTAGGTGTCAGGGTCTTTGCCAAGGGATTTTACAAGCTTTCTATTATTGCCTGTGACCTTTAAGAGATAGCCCTGCTCGCTTCTTAGGAAGTAGTCTAAGCCAAGTTTTATTATGATTACAAGACCAAGAAGGACTGCCCATTTAGGAAGTTGTCCAAAAATGGATGGGTACTGGGCAATTGGAATATTGCTTGCCCCGCCTATCCTCAAATTTAGAGAATAGAGGATGGTTAGGGTAAGGATACCTGTTAGGAGGGGTTGGACCTTGACTTTTTTGTATAAGATGTAGGTCAAAAATCCTGCCAAGCCCCCGCCAATGCTTGATAGAACTAGACCGAGGTAGGGATTTAGGCCTTTTGCAATTATTACCGCTGTGAGGAAGGCTCCCATTGGGTAGGATCCTTCAAGGGATAGGTCGTAATATTCTAATATTTTGTATGATAGCATGTAGCCCATGGCCAAGATTCCAAAGATTAATCCAATCTCAACAGATGTGGCCAAGGACCCGAATAGTCCTGTCATTTTTTCTCTCTTTCTTATTTTTCAATATATTCTGCATCCTTTAGAACTTCATTGTTTAGGTTAAGTCCAAGGATCTCTGCTGTCTTTTTATTTACTAAAGTTTTTAGGCTCTCGGCATCTTGATAAGGAATATCTTTGATAGCTTTGCCATCCTTTAGGATAGCTACAGCCATCTCGCCAACCTTTTTGCCACAGTCCTTGTAATTAACTCCTTCTGAAATTAGGGCCCCATTTTCAACTGAGCCTTCATCGCAGGCAATAGATGGGATTTTGTCCTTATTTAAATTTTCAGATAGGACTGGCATAGCATTTACCACGACATTATCTGTAACTGTAAACATAGCATCGATCTTAGACTTTAGAGATGAGATGGCTTGTGGAATATCATTTATAGTTGAAACACCTTGTTTTTCAAGCTTTAATCCTCTTTGACCTAGGGCTTTTTCTAGAGCCTCGATTTGAACTACAGAGTTTTGCTCGTTTGTGTTATAGATTGTGCCAAAGGTCTTTGTTTCTGGATATAATTTTAAGAAATCATCTATGAGCTTGCCCGGATCTACATAATCGCTGACCCCTGTTATATTTGCCCCAACCTTGCTGGTTTCATCTACAAGACCAGCTCCAACTGGGTCTGTTACAGCTGAAAATAGGATTGGTAGGTCAGTAATGGCATTGGCCACTCCCTGGGCTGCTGGTGTGCCTATGGTGTAGATTAGGTCTGCCTTTTTATTTTTAAGGTCAGATGCAAATTGAGGAATAAGAGCCAAATCTCCATTGGCCCTGTGGTCTACTAATTCATAATCAAGGCCTGCCTCATCAAGCTTTTCTATAAAGCCCTCTCTAGCTGCATCTAGAGATGGATGGTCAGCTATTTGAACAATGCCGATAGTAAGCTTTCCTGCGCCTTTCGCATCAGTTTTTCCTTCTTCATTTGACTTTGCTCCACAAGAAGCAAGTAAGATTGCTCCAAGGGCTAGGCTTGTGATTTTTTTGAGTATATTTTTCATTTTCTTCTCCTAAAATTTATTTGATAGATTAAGGTTTTGCCAATAAAAAAACCCGTCCATATAGGACGAGTGTAAATTCGTGGTACCACCTAAGTTTATAATCTAAAAGATTACCTTAACAGAAGTCTATCAACTTCTTGCTTCTGATAACGGTAGCTTCCGTAATAGCTTACTATCTTCGGCTATTCTGCATACAGAGGGAATAAGTAGATAATCCTTATAAGACTTTCACCAACCGTCTTTTCTCTAAGATAATTCATATAAACTGTCTTTCTGTAATCACATTTATTTGTTAGTTAGATAATACAACAGGATATAATTTTTGTCAAATTTTTATTTGTAATTTTTGATAATTATTAGTGAAAAGTCTTGACAATGGCTATTTCATAGTAGTTCTTTGAATATAAATAGCTTTAACAATCAAAACTACCAGCTTAGCTGGTAGTTTGCACAGCGCCTATAAGGCGCGAATACCGGCACGCCCCTATTGGGGCTCCGAATATTCCATCACATGCACCACTTTCCCAACTACTGCTGAAGCAGTTTTTTTATTTGTTTTTATTTACTGACTCACCCGTAAACGGGTCATAGTATTCCTTTATACTTATTTGCTCTGTGTAATAATCTTCTTTTAATTGATTTTGTATATATTCTTTTATTTTCTTTTCGTTTCTGCCTACAGTATCTACATAATATCCTCTACACCAAAAGTGTCTATTTCCATATCTATATTTCAAATTTGCATGTCTGTCGAATATTATTAACGAACTTTTTCCTTTTAAGTATCCCATTATTTGAGATACTGAATACTTTGGCGGAATTTCTACCAACATATGAACATGATCTGGACATAGCTCTGCTTCAATTATATTTATTCCTTTTCTTGAACATAGTTCTCGTAGTATACTTCCTATATCTTTTCGTAGTTGCCTATATATTACTTGTCTTCTGTATTTTGGCGCAAAAACTATATGATATTTGCATCTCCAGCTTGTATGTGATAAAGTATTTTTATCCAAGTCTAACCTCCTTATTTAATTGTGCATGTGACTATCACAATTATACTTTAAGGAGGTTTTCTTGGTGCTTGAAGCTAAAGCGAAGTCCCTCCACCTGCATAGCAGGTGGTTTTTTGTTTCGCTCTCTTTCGTTCGCTCAACTCACTTAAGTGGACAAAAAAACTTGCCCAAAAGGGCAAGTCTTATATTCTATAATCTTTCATATTTTGACCACCTATCATTACTGTGGATAGGTTGTGGATTAAGGATGATGTTGTGTTTGTGAGATAGCCTAGAACTCCTAGGGCTATTAGGCTTGAGTTTATGCCTACGATTTTTTTGTAATCATCTTTTATCCTTTGGTCCATGGATTTGGCTAGTTTTATAGCATCTATTAGGCCGTAGAGGCTATCTGTGCCTATGGATATGTCTGAGATTTCCTTGGCGATATCTGCTCCTTGGTGCATAGCTATGCCTACATCTGCTGCAGATAGGGCTACTGAGTCATTTATTCCATCGCCTATCATTATTACTGTCCTGCCTTCTGCCTTTTTCTTTTTGACATAGGCTTGCTTATCTTCTGGCAAGACTTGTGATTGGTAATGGTCTAGGCCTAGCTTTTCTGCCACTGATCTTGCTGCATTTTCTGCATCGCCTGTAAGCATGGCTATCTCATTAAAGCCTAGTTTTCTAAGCTCTTTTATGACATCTTTTGCATCTTCTCTTATTGGATCTTCTATGCATAAAACTGCAATTAACCTGCCTGAGAAGGCTAGATAAAGAAGTGAATAGTGTTCCTTAAGGTCATCTATCATAGCTCTAGTTTGGTCAGATATTTCTATTCCCTCATCTTCTAGGACAAAGTGCTCTGACCCTATTAGGGCTGGCTTGTCGACTATATATGACCTTATACCGTGGGCTACTATATATTCTGGTTTTGAGTGCATCTCTTCGTGGTGAAGGTCCTTATCCTTAGCTGCCTTTACTACAGCGTTGGCTATGGAGTGTGGGAAGTGCTCTTCAAGACAAGCGGCAATCCTTAGGCACTCATCTTCGCTTATGTCTGTTAGGGCAATGACCTTTGCAAGTTTTGGCTCAGACTTGGTTAGGGTTCCTGTCTTATCAAAGACTATGGTATCAGCCTTTGAAAGATTTTCTAAAAACCTACCGCCCTTTACAATTACATCCATGTCAGATGATTGGCTAATTGCCTTCATGACAGCTATTGGAATAGTTAGTTTTAGGGCACAAGAAAAGTCTACCATTAAAAATGACTTGGCCTTGGTGAAATTCCTAGTAAGTAGGTAGGTTAAACCTGCTCCTATAAAGGAGTATTTAACTAGGGAATCTGCCATATTTTCTGCCTTTTTCTGTGATAGGGACTTATTTCTCTCACTTTCTGATATCAGATTTATGATGTGGCTTAGCCTTGAATCGTCATATTTTTTGGAAACTTTTATAAGAATATTACCCTCTTCAAGGGCTGTGCCTGCAAAGACTACTGATCCCTTGTTTTTCTTAACAGCTTCGCTTTCTCCTGTAAATGACGCTTCATTTACCATGGCAAGGCCTTCTACAACCTCCCCATCAACTGGTATGGTTGAACCCATCTCAACTTGTACTAAGTCTCCAACTTCTACATCTTTTAGAGATTTTAATATCTTTTGACCATTCTCCTCTACAAATACCTTGTCTATATTAAGGGCCAAGGAATGGGCTAGGTCATCTTGAGATTTCTTTAGAGTGTATTCTTCTAACCTCTCGCCAAGGTCTAGCAAGAACATGATGTTGGCAGCATCTCCATATTCTCCTGTTGCAAGAGATACAGAAATGGCTGTAGCATCCAAGAGGTCTACATTTAGCTTCCTCTTCCATAGAGCCTTGATTCCATCTCTAATAAATGGGTAGGCCCTAACAAAGATTAGGTAAGAGCCTAATGGAGCTGGAATGCAATACCTAAAAAAGGCCCTCCTATAAAGGGCATCTCTTACTATCCTAAATACATCTTCCTCTTCTTGAGGGTAGAAGTCAGGATCATCAATTTCTAGCTCTTTTACCTCATTTATATCAAGATTTAAAATAAATTTAGCAAGCCTAGCTAGGCTTCCCTTTTCAAAATATACTGTAAATGAATTGGCCAGAGGATTAATCTTACAAAGATTAACCCCCTTCACACCCTCAATTAGATATTTTAAGTTATTGGCTAGATCAAAGCTTAGGTCTTCTTCATAGACAAACCTAGCCCTAGTATCTAGCCTATGGGCTAAACTTGCCCTCATTACTTATCTTCTTCCTCTTTAAGTTCTGCCTTAATTTCTTCTTTTATTTGTTCTTTAAGGTCATCTTCTGCAACCTTTTCTATATCTAGGTCAGCTTCTTTTTGAGCTTTTTCTAAATCTTCTTTTAGGTTTGCTTCCTTAGCTTCTGCAACTATGTCATCAGCTGAAACCCTAACTTGTTCGATTGTCTTATCTAGTGATTCCTTTACTCTTAATCCGCCAGCAACAGCTCCTACAGCTGCTTTTTTTGCTAATTGTGAAGTAAGAACCTTTCCTCCAAGAGCTCCAACTAAAACTCCTGCACCTATTCTTAATACTTTTTTATTAATCATAACTCCTCCTATATTGTATAAATATTATACTTATATTATATTATATCTATTATCACAAGTCAATAGAAAACCGTTGTTTTCCTCTTGTTTTAAATGATTATCAAATTCATTTAATTAATTCAATCTTTTTCAACTCGATTCATATGAATAATATTTCATAAGATGACATTAGCTTATTCATATCTTAAAGTTGAATATAAAATCGCCTTTACAGCCCCAATCCTATTTTCTGTTTGGTCAAAAACCATGGATTTTTCAGACCTAAAGACCTCATCTGCTACCTCCATACCGTCTAGGTCCATATCGCTAGGTAGCTTTTCTATTACCTTTTGGGCAAGGGTCGATTTCTTATCGTGGAAGGCTGGCAAACAGTGCATGAAAATCGAATCTTCCTTAGTCATATCCATAATCTCTTGGGTAACCCTAAATGGATAAAGCTTTTTAATCCTATCTACAGGCACATCATCCTTTTCATTTAGACCAATCCACATGTCTGTATAAATTATATCTGCATCTTTAACCGCTTCCTTGACATTGTCAGTATAGATTACATCTGAGTCGTGGTTTTTAGAAAACATATTAGAAAGGCTTACCACATCCTTATCGGCAGCATATTCAAGTGGCCCACAGCCTACAAAATTTATCCCAAGCTTAGCACAAGTAATGGCAAGGGATGATGGCATATTATCTCCTGTATAGCCCAAATAAACAAGTTTAAGGCCTTCAAGTCTGCCAAATTTTTCCCTGATTGTAAGCATATCAGCTATCATCTGGCTTGGGTGGAACTTGTCTGTGAGAGCATTATAGATAGGTATTTCTGTCAAATCTATCATGTACTCTAGAAGCTTTTGGTCAGGCCCCCTATAAACTATCCCGTCATAGTATCTATCATAGACTGAGATGGCATCTTCTAATGATTCATTAGTTCCTAGGGTATTGTATCTTAGGTCTACTAGGGACACACCGAGGCCTAAGTCAAAAGCTGCCACCTCAAAGGAAGTCCTAGTCCTATTAGAGCTTTGCTCAAAAAGCAGGATAATATTTTGTCCCTCCAAGTATTTGTGGGGCTTTCTCTTAGCCTTTAGGTCCTTAAACCTTGCTGCCTCATCTATTAAATATAGGATTTCTTTTTCGCTAAAATCCTTTAAGGCTATTACATTTCTATTTCTTAAATCGACTTGCATCTTCTCTCCTTTTGTAAGTCTAAAATACCCTCTTAAATTTAAAATAAAAAGGGCCTTGTAACTAATTATTATTTACCATCAATAACCGTATCTGAAAATACGATTAGAAGTTCTAAATCATCGGCTTTTATCTCCAAAATCCCATAGTCTACCAAATACATCTCTGGATTATCCTTGTATCTCTTATCGCAAGTCCCATCCTTATTTACATGGAGAAAGGATTTTGAAATTAGGGTCGCATCAGGGATTTTCTCTTCTTCTAGGAAAGTCTCAGCTCTTAGATCAATTTTTAAATTCTCATAGGAAAGAGCCCTGTAATCCCCATCTTGATATAAAAGCAGACAGGCTGGCAAGAAGCTCATAGTAAAATTCTTAGCTGCTAGGCTTTTAACCTTGACATTTGTATCAAGCGGGCCTTCTATGTCATTTTTTATGGCCAAAGACTCTCTAGATCTGATTATATTATCGTCATTGTCCCTTTCCATCTCCCTTACAAGCCAAACAGCGTCAGATTCTAAAATTCCCTCCAAAAGCTTATTTGTTAGGTCATATTCATCTTTTGCATCATTTTCAAAATCATAGTCGATTTTTATTGAATCTGTCCCCTTCTTGTAAAAATACATGATAGCCCCGATTATAGCTACAATTACCAAATATGGTTGGATAAAAGTCAATATGATTCCAGCTATAAAAACCAAAAGTCCCGGCATTCTCAAAGGATAAATCCTGCCTGTCTTACTTAGGACATCTTCTAGGCAATCTGATTTTATATTTTTAAAGTCTAGGCCATAAGGCTTAGTAGAAAAATCTTCCCTAGGATTTCCTGTATTTGGACTAGGCTTCTTTTCTCCCTTAAAGACAGAATCTAAAGGATTTGAAAATTCCTTTTGGTAGGAAAGGCCTGTGCCTGGTATATAAGCTGATCCTCTAATCTTGCCGCCTGCGGTGCGAGTTATCCTAAAGCCCTTGCCGCCCCAAGAAAATCCCGGACCAGTCTTACTCATATTTATTCTAAAACCCTTGCCAAGGTTTATGCTTTTTCTAAATCTAAATCCCATAATCCCTCCTTCTTACTAGTATTATATCACAAAAGAAAATTTCTTCCTTATCGATGATGTGTTTTAATAAAATTAATTTGACTTTTGATTTTTCCAAGTATAATGAAGATAGAGGTTAATATTATTAAAATAAATATTAATATTTTAAAAAGAAATGGAGATTTTATGAACAAAATTAGAAAAACCCTACCAGCTTACCTAAAGGCTCTTTTTAATAAAAATACACCAACATCTTCCAAAATCCTGGCCCTCCTTGCCATAGCCTATATAGTCATCCCTGCTGATGTCTTGCCAGATGTCTTACCCTTCCTAGGTTGGCTTGACGATGGGCTTATAACAATCTTATTAATATATTTTTCAAACAAAATGATACCAGATCTGGTAAAAGATGAAGCAATGCAAAAACAAATAGAAAATTAAAAACAAGCTCTTTTGTCTCAAAACATAGAAAACCCCTCTATCTGACCTGAACCCCAAAATCCGGAATACGGATGGAGGGGTTTTTGTATGCCAAAATACACAAAAGAATTTAAAATCAAACTAGTAACGGAATATTTATCAGGGGAATCTGGAGGCAGTCCGATGGTTG
>NZ_JAMXSL010000036.1:0-22325 GCF_026131715.1 Anaerococcus sp. NML200537
AAAATATATAAAATGGTACAATGAGGATAGGATTAAAACAAAATTAAACGGAATGTCCCCTGTTATGTACAGATTACATTCCGCTTAAAATATTATTAAATTATTCCGTGTTTACGGGTTCAGGTCATATAGTGCCTAGTTTTTTTGGTTTTATCTATAATTTTTAATTGCGAATTCCTCACCTTTTCTACCAGCTATTGCTGATACAGCAAGGGCTATGATTAATCCTAAGAAGGTTAGAACTGAACCAAGAGAAACAGCATTTGTTGCCTTATCAGCAGTATCTTTTGCTTCTTCTACTGTTTGGTCAAGTTTTATCTTAGATTCTTCTGCAAGCTTTGTTATTTCTACGCTTGCTTCATCAATTGCCTTACTTGTATCTTCTGAAGCCTTGTTTAGCTCTTCATAGATATTGTTAGCAATTTCATCAGCTTCTGCCTTGCTTAGGTCAGAATTTTCAGCTACCGCATTTGTAATAGCATCTTTATCAGCAGAATCTGCGATTTTTTCAGCCTTAGCTTTAAGTGAGTCTGTTAAAGTTTTGATTTCAGCTCCTGCATTTTCTGGATTTAAAGCAATGTTTTTAACAGTTTGAGCAATTTCATCCTTACTTTCTTCAACTTGACTGCTTAAATATTCTGGTTGAAGCTCTTTAACATCAGTATCTGCTAGATATTTTTCAAGATTAGCCTTAAGTTCGCTTGTGTCAACATCGTCCATATTTTTAGCTACTTCATCAACAGCAGAACCAATTGCTGAACTTGCTGCATCCCCAGCTGTACTTGCTACATTACCAGCTACATCAGCTGCTCCACCTGCTACAGCACCAACTACTTGTCCAGCCATACCTAGAGTTGAAGCTACAGCATTTAACACAAGGGTAAATAGCAATAAGATTGTTACTGCCCAAGTAATAGCACCGTGTAAAAGACCTGTGGATCTAGCTGCATAACCTGATACAAAACCACCTACACAGAAGGAAACAATTATTGTAATTGCTGTCCATAGACCTGTCGCAAGGCCTACGCCTGCAAGTGGGTTAGCTGAGTTTGCTGAAAAGATTCCAAATCCTAAAGCTGCTGTTAAAAGGCTAAGTACTGTAAATACCGCCGCACCTGATACAGCTCCTGCTATTATAGAACCCCAAGAAAGATTCCTACCTGCTTGAAGGCTTCCTTCTCTTTCTAGGTTTATTTCTCTTCTTTTTTCTGGTCGATTAGATCTTCTTCTATCGCCAGGATTTTGATTATTAATCTCTGTCATTAATACCTCCTAATTCTTTGCGTTTTAATAACATGTTCTTACTATACTATAAAATATTATAATTTAAAGTTTATATACAGGAGATTAATTATATTTATTTAAAAAAGCATTGTCTCTAAGGATTTCTGAAACCATATCCCTTCCCTTGTACATCTTCTTAATATTTTTGATATCAAGTATTATAAAATCAGCCCTAAGTAGGTCTTCCTTACTTTCTTCTGTTAGATAAGATGAGTTTATGATGAGTATAGGAATAATTCCCTTCCCAGAGCCTTCAAAGGCTTTTATAATTTTACTAACCTCTTCATTAGCTATCTTCCTGCCGTAGTCGTAATTTCTAATTTCTAGAGCAAATCTCTTATCATTCTTTTTGGCAAAAAGGTCAAATCTATGACTCTTCTGGTATTTTTCCTGGTATTCTTCGACAAAATACCCGCTGTTTTTAAAGGCAAGTCCAATAAATTCCTGGCTAGTAAAATCAAAATTAATCTTTCTTAAGGCTTTTAAAAGCCCGTCAGGCCTAATTTTAAAAATAGCCCTGTATTCAATCTTATCCCCACCAAGCCTTTTAAAATCAAAACCTATTACAAGCTTATCAATCACATTGAAATTGCCATGAGCTATGGCATTTCTTATATGCCTTAAAAGGCTCATAGTCTTAGTTTCCCCATCTGCTAGGCTCATAACTATTTTTTGATCATCTGTGCATACTTCTCCTCTAAAGTCATCAAGTATGTATGTTGCTATATCATCAGTAAATAAGACATCCCTGTCACTTAGGTTCATAAAGCTCATTATTTCTTCAAAAATATAGTCATCATATTCCTTATTTTTAAGGAGGTCATTTTCCTTGGCCTGCTCGCTGTTTATATTTGGCACATACCAAAGAAGATATTTAATAGCCTCATCAAGGTCAGGGCTAAGTTTGATTGGGATTTCTTTGTGATTTATATCAAATTTTTTCCTATTTTTACAAGCTGATAGCTCAAATCTGTCAGTTATTTTCATCTCTACCTACTTTATTTAAAGTCTTTTTCCAAAAACAATTAAAACTTAAGGCAAATCTCAAAATCTCTATCCTCATTACTTACTACTTCTATATCTATAGATAAGTCCTTACCATAAAGCCTTGCTAAATATAGGCCCATGCCTGTTGATTTGTGAATTTTATCAACCTCTCCTGTAAAGGCCTTTTCAAAGATAAAGGCAAGATCTTGATCAGCAACCTTAGGTCCATTGTTTCCTATATATAGGTTCTTACCCTTATTTCTAATATTAATAACGCCATCACAGTATTTTATGGCATTTGAAATAATCTGGGAAATTATAAAGACCAAAGTATTTTTGTCAGTAAAAACTTCTACCTCTCCTACATCTTCTTTTATGATAATCCCCTCTTCTGCAATTAGGGGATAATATGCCTTGATTGCTTCATCTACAGCTTCTTTTAGATAGATATCTTCCATCTTGTAGTCTTTTTTGCTAGCATCTAGTCTTGCATAGTAGAGAATCTGGTTAATATAATTTTCTATATTGGCATTGGCTAGACTTAGTTTATCAAGACTTTCCCTATCAAAATCATTTTTATGGTTTTCTAGGAATAAATTTGCAAAGGCAAGGGGAGTTTTAATCTCATGAGCCCACATCTCTATAAAGTTCCTATAGGAGATGAGTTTGGACCTGGATTCTTCTAGCCTCTTATCTTTTATTTTAAAAGCTTTCTGATAATCATTAAAAATTTTCTTATAGTCACTCCCAAATTCATTTACTAAGGCATCTTTTGCTAAGAAGGAATTGTTTATCAAAAATTCTTCAAGTAGGTCCTTTTTTCTTTTATTTTTATTTCTTATAGTTCTTAAAATAAATAATAGAGCCAAGATTGTAAATAAAAGTATGAAAATTATGAAATTATCAATTAATTCTGGACTTATGAGAATTATTAGAAAGATAAAGAATAAATCTAGGCCTAAAAATGCCAATATCCAAATAAGGCCATCCTTTAATGTGCTATTCATCCGCTTCTCCTAGGCCATAGCCCTGGCCTCTCTTATTGTAAATATTGTAAGGCCCAAGGTTTTTAAGTTTTTTCCTAAGCCTTGTAATATTTACCTGAAGTATATTTTCATCTATATAAATCGTTGACCAAACAGCCTCTAGAAGGTCATCCTTTGACACGATTTCTGGATAGGATTCCATTAATTTGTTGATAATATCAGCTTCTGTTTGGGGTAAGATTAGGTAGGTATCTTTATAAGATAATTTTGAAGTAGAAAGCTCAAGACTTAAATCTCCCACACTAATTATATCTTGGAAGTGGTTAAATAAATTTAAAAGCTTTTCCATCCTCAAAATTAGCATCCTAGTATCAACTGGCTTCGCTAAGTATTCATCAGCTCCAATCTCAAGTCCTTTAATCTCATCTTCTATCCCTATCCTAGATGTGAGCATTAAGACTGGAATGTTTGATTTTTCTTTTATATCTCTGCAAATATCAAAACCGGATATCCCTGGTAAATTAATATCTAAAATTACAAGGTCAGGTCTTTTTTTAAGAGCATCCTCACTTGCCCTTAAGAAATTATCCACACTTGATACTTCATATCCCCTATTTTCTAAAAATTCTCTTAGTTCATTTAGGAGATTTCTATCATCTTCAATTATTAAAATTTTCTTCATAATAAAGTATCCTTTCATAACTTACCTTTATGATAAATTTTAAAAATAGGCTTATCACTAACAAAAGACCAAGACTAATTAAGGCTAGGGTTCCAATTATTTTGCTAATTTTTATTCTAAAAAATAAATCTATACTAAAAGATAGGTTGGTAAATAAAAATATTGTCACAAAAATCGAAGCAAAACCCACAATGAAGAAAAGTATCGTATAAACTTTTCTAATTATTGACCTGATTTCCTCCATATCTTGGCCCATTAAGCTTAGAATCCTTAATTTTTCTTTAGATTTTTCAAAGTAAATGAAAATTCTAATTGTGAAAAAGCTTAGGCCAGCCAAAATAAAAATCAAACTCAAATAAAAATAGGTATATAAATTTTCTGTAATCTGAGAGATTGCATTTTTTGCTTGCCAAATATAAGATTCATACTTATAATCACCATCAATAAAGGCCTGTCTTAACATATCAGACCCCTTGGAAAAACCAAAAGAGTTTACAAAATCTTTGTTTAGGTTTATATTGTAGGCAAAAGGTTCTTTTTTATCGATCAAAGACCCATAAACCTCATCATTTACAACAACCATACTAGATAAGCCTATTACATCATTAGAAAAAATCTTATTTGACTTTACAAGTTTTCTTACTTTGTAATCTTTTCCAGCTATTTTTATCAACCCATCTTTTTTGGCAAGACTTGCTTCAAGACCATATTTTTCATTTTCACTTTCTGCTAGGAGGATAGCTTCATCATCCTTTAGATCAGTTTCTATTTTATAAATATTATCAAATGATGATTCTTTTAGCAAAAAACTTGGTCTAAAATAAAACTCATTTCTTGTGGACCTATCAAGGCTCATATTTTGCTTAACCAAGTTAATTATTTCCACTGGGTAGATATCAAAATACTCATAACCATAAACTGGATAAATTTCTCCGATCATTTGAGTCATGTCTAAGTCTTCCTTTAAAAGCTCGATTTTTTCTTTAGAATCATAAAGGGTAAAGTCAGCAGGTCTTTCTAGGGAATTTCTTGATGCTAAACTTGTTAAAATAGTATAGGCAAGGATAAAAGTGCCTGCAATAAGCATAAAGCTTGTAAATAGCAAGGAAAGCCTATCTTTTTTGAAAATTAAGCTTAAGCTTTTCCTTACAATTATATCTTTTCCACTGCTTTTTTGGAAAATTTTAGAAAATATAAAGAAAACCATTAGTAAGAATATGCTAATTAAGCCTATTACAATGATCAATTCTTCCATTAAATAAATTCTATTTAAAATAAGACCGATAACAAATAAAATCAAGGCCAAAAACAAAAAGAAATCTGACCTAGATTTTAGCTCTCCCCTCATTATTTCATCTGGCTTTTTCTTATAAAAATCCCTAACGAGAGTATAAATCGATAAACTATTCAGAAACAAGCTTATTACCATTGTTAAGATAATTGCTTTAAAAGAAATACTAAAATTATGGTAATTTAAACCCAAACTTAAGATCTTAACTGTAAGAAGATTTATAAATTCATTTATAAAAATAGCAAGACCTATGCCGTAAAGATTTGCCTTTAAAATATCTACAAATGAATCTTTTAAAAAATTTTTAAAAAGTCCTTTCTGGCCTAAGCCTTCTGCCATCAAAAGACCTACATCATTTTTCCTCTCACTTATAATATAAAAGCTTGCATAGTAGATTAAAATAAATATGAAAATTAGAGAAACTAAGTAGATTAGCCTAACAGTATCTAAAAGATAAAGCCTATTTTCTTCGTAGATATAGGAAAATACTTCAGATTTATCAAATGATAAAATTATGTAAGATGTAATTGATGATATTATTAAAATTAAAAAATAAAGTTTTTTGCTAGACTTTTCTTTATTCATCTTAAAAGCATCCTATCTGCATTTTCTATCCTTGTTAAGAAATCTTCCCTACTCTCTTCTTCCTTGCGTCTTAGCTCGTTATAAATAAGACCATCCCTTAAAAATATAACCCTATCTGTGAAGGAAATTGCCCTTAGGTCATGGCTTGCCATTATTATAGATTTCTTGTGGACCTTATTATATGTTTTTAAAAGCCTTAAGACTTTTTCCCCAAGCTTGCTATCAAGAGAACTTGTAGGCTCATCAGCAAGGATTATTTTTGAATCCTTAAGAAGGGCTCTTGCTATGGCGATTCTTTGCTTCTCTCCTCCAGATAGGTTTTCTGGATATGAATTAAATAGGTCAACAATTTCCAAAATCTCAGCCAATTTCATTACTTTATCCTTATCGACTTTCTTTTTTGAAATATTAAATGGCAGAATTATATTTTCATAGCCAGTAAGGCTATCTATAAGTTTAAAATCTTGATATATATAAGAAATAACATTCTTCCTAAAAGATGTTATCATTCTCCTATTAAAAAGGGAAATATCCTTATCATAATAGGAAATAGAGCCCTTGTTAAAGGACCCTATTGTCGCTATAGCATTTAAGATAGTTGTCTTTCCCGAGCCAGATTTGCCCATTATTCCTAAAAATTCACCTTCTATTAGGTCAAAGTTAAGGTTAGATAAGACTCTTTTATCTTCCTTGCCATAATATTTTTCAAGATTTTCTACTTTTAAAATTCTCTCAAATTTCATTTTTTCCCTTATCTTTAATTTCTCCTAAATCATCAACCTCAGTATAGGTATCTTTTAGGCTTAGAAGCTTCTCATAAGTTTCATCAACATCTGTAGTTTTTGAAACAAGAACATCCTTCCACCTTCCTTGGCTGTTGTCGGTAAAAGACTCAATCCAATTTCCCTCTAAGTCGTAAATATCATATGACCCCTTGTTTAAATCATCAAGGCTTGTTAGCTTATAAGTATCATCGATTTTTTCTATCGTTTTGTCATAGCCACTTAGGAAATTTTCGTAAATCATACTTTCATTTCTAGAAATTATGGAAGACTCCTTAGAATTTTTGCTATAGTCAAAAGTATCTGTGTAATAAATCTTTTTATTTGTATCTATCCAAAATCTTTCATTGCCCTTTCTAAAAAATATTGTACCATCAAGTCTACCATCAATATCAATATTCTTTGAAGAATCGATAGCTTGTATCATCTTGTAGGATTCACCAGTATCTACATTTGTAATTTCTCTTACAGTAACACTAGGATCAGCATCCTTGCGGTTTAAAATTGTTTCTACAAATTCTTTTTCTACACCGCTTACTTTACCTACATATTCATCAACTTTTGCCTTATTACTTCTTAATTCATCAAGGTACTCTTTTTGGCCTAGTGAGGAATTAGCTCTTAAAAATATGCCTCCAAAAACTACAAGTCCAATCACTAACAAACTTTTAATATATTTCATCGTATCCTCCTTATTTTTTTGTTAATTATATAATATCACCAAATAAGGAAATATTTAATTACAAGTTTTGTAAGTATTGGCTAGCTCCATCAATATCGAGGATATTTTCTATAATGTATGTGATTTTTAAATCATCTGGTACCAAGACCATGAATTTATTAGCCGATAAGTAAGTTTCTATAAGCGACGGATTTTCTTTTAAATATTTTTCTATTTTCTCAATATCCACTTGATTCTCTCTAATTTTTTTCAAATCTCTTCTTATATTATTGCCTACAATAGTCGATGAGCTATCATCATCATAATAAGAGGATGACTTAGACTTAATATTTAGTAATAAAGCCAGAGTTCTATTTATTTTTGTAGATTTAAAGGTCCTAAGACCAATTTTCCCTTCAAATTCTACAAAGTGATAGTCTTCTTCCTTTATTTCTTCTCTTAAGGCTTCTAAAATCTCTCTAATATTTGGATTTAATTTAATCTTGTCAAGGTTAAATAGAATTTCTTCCATCTTAGCCCTTACTTCTCCACTTATTTCAAAGGATCCAGATCCTGCAAAACTTTTAGCATTGGCCTCATCTGAAAGAATCACCATAATTTTGCGAGAACTATGGTTAATAGATTGGATTTGCCAAACCTGACCTGCTAGATATATCCTATCCTTGGCCTTTAGATTGTCGCCAAGCTCAATTTCTCCTATTACATTTTTATCACTTGCAACCTTATAGGACTTTTTGCTGACAAATTGGTTATAAAAATAGCCCATGGTCATGAGTTTTTCAGCTTCCATTCCTACTATATACTCACCATCTATTTCTTCTATATAATTTTTCCCTAGCATAAAATCTTTTAGCTTTGCAAATTCATCATCGTTTATATCAGTAAAACTTTTTAAATCCTTATTTAATCTAGTAAATTCAGCAAAAGAAAGTCCATTTTTCTCAAGGAGGGTCGATAGGACTTGGTGGGCAAAGATATCATAAGCCTTCTTTGCTTGGTCGATTTTATCGAGCCTTCCTTCCTCAAATAAAATAAGAGATGCTAAGGCCTGAAGGAGGTCATACTTGTCCGTTGCTATTTGATGAATTATGGACTTTTTATTTCTCCTCCCAGACCTACCCAGTCTTTGAGCAAGAGAAAGAACTGAAGCAGCAGATCCAACTTGAATAACCTGATCAACTGTCCCTATATCAATTCCAAGCTCTAGGGTCGATGTGGCTACAATTATGAAATCTTCTCTTGTATTTTTGGCAAAATCTTCTATTTCCTTTCGCTTGATCTTAGATATTGAGGAATGATGGGAAAATACCCTTATCTCATATGCTCTTTCTTTTATTTCTCTTTGCAAAAGATAGGTAAGTTTTTCTACCTTCTCCCTAGAATTTGGGAAAATCAAGGTTGATTTTCCCAAAGAATATTCTAAAATCTTTTTTACAATCTCATCATTGATATCATCTGCTTCGATATAATCAAGGCTTGATAGCAAATCATTCCTTGACCTATCAAGCAAAATATTTGTCTCTCTACCATTTATAAAAAAATCCTTGGCTAGAGAATAATTTTCATCTCCTAGGGTTGCTGAAAGGCCTAACATTCTTGGAGTATCTAGGCAGTAAGCCTCCATTCTTACAAGTAGAGATTTTAGTTGAAGTCCCCTATTTGTATCTAAAAACCCATGAATTTCATCTACTATTACAAAATCCAAATCTTTAAACAAGACCTTGGCTCTTGCCTTATCGTTTACAAGCATGGCTTCTAAGGATTCTGGAGTTATTAGCATGATTCCTGATGGATTTGCCACAAGTTTATCCTTTTGGCTTACTGATGCCTCTGAATGCCAGCTAGTCACCCTTATATCAAGGCCCTTGCATATTGCAAGGACTCTTTTAAATTGGTCATTTATAAGAGCGATTAGGGGTGAGATATATAAAATTTTTAACCCTTTATCTAAGTCAACAGTCTTTGAAATTGCAGGTAAGAAGGCTGCTTCAGTTTTGCCTGATGCTGTTGGTGCAGCAAGGATTAAGTTGTTATTAGTCTGATAAATTTGTTTGATGGCAGCTTTTTGTATCTTTGTTAGACTTTGCCAGCCATTTTCATAAACAAATTTTTTCATGTCCCTATTTAATAGGTCAAAGGCTTCTGTCATATTATTTCAATCTCATCATCTAAATTGTCTGGGTCTTTGAAAACTGCTACTTGACTTCCAAATTTATTAGCAAGAATTTGATCAATATCCACACCCTCATTTTGTCTTTTTATATCAAGTATTTCTATAAAATCTTTTATAACAGACCTTGGAGTTAGAAATTCATCAGCACCTGGCCTATTTAATTGGCCCTCCATGTAGGATACAATCTGCTCGTGGCTTAAATTAATCTCACTTTTATAGTGGGTATTGTAGATATCTACTAAGTTTTCTAAAAGGGTATAAATTTCTTCTTCTGTCAAGACCTTTAGGCCAAGGACGGTCTTATTTGTATTTAAAAGCTTATCATCCATCGATGCTTCGCTTCCAAGCCTTCCCTTAAGAGCCCCGTAAGAAGCAAGACCCCTGCTTTCATCAAAAACTGTCTTTCTAGTTGCCCCAAAATTTATAAATAAGTGTTTGGCCAGATTTGATTTTGTTTCGTTAAAAATATTTAGGATTTTTTCGTAATTTCTTTCACGGGTTGTGGCATGTGGAAGTTTGTAGAGGTTTACAGCCTCATCAAAATTTATTACAAAGCCCTTATAGCCAATTTCTGCAAAAAGCTCTGCCAAGTTTTTAGTAGCTTCAAAATAATTATCATCATTTATAATTTCGTTTATACCAAGCTCTTTTTTTGCCTCGGTCTTTGTAGAAATATCTCCCCTAATCCATCTGATAGCCTCAAGTTTTAAAAGCCTATTATCAGATATAAAACCCTCATAATATTTGCAAAGGGCTTGACCAAGTTCGTAAGATAGGCCTACAGATTTGAAATTTGAAAGTACATCTAAAATTTCTCCTTTGACCTTGTCTTGATACTCACCTGCCATCAAATCTTTTATGTCATAGGAATAATCCTTAGAAAGTTTCATAAAAATATTTGAAATCCATTCTTCAATTATTGCCTCAATTACATTTCCTTCTCTTTTAGTCTTTGTCTTTATATTTTCAATTATGGCTTTATAAAGGCCAACAGCCTTCCTATCGGTCGCATAAAATCTTCTAGATGGGTTAAGATCAATGGTTGACACAATAAAGTTTTTAGACAAAGCTAGGTTTTCTATTGTCTTGAGCATAAAAGACTTACCTGAACCAAAATCTCCCACCCAAAATCTAAGGTCTGAGTCGCCATTTTCAATATTTTCTAGGATTTTAATTATTTCTTCTACTTCAGCCTTTCTTCCTACAAGTAAATGGCCGATGCCAATATCAGGCACAACCCCTGCTTCCAGGCCTTTTATAATTGAATTTGCTTCTTTAGGATTGATTTTTCTCATCTTATATACTCCTTCACCATGTCTAAATAAAATTCATCTATTAACACATTTCCATCTTCGATTATTATAGTTTGATCGTTTATATAATTATAAAGCTCGTCATTTACTTCTTTTATAAAGATATTTAAAAATAAAGCTTGGTCTTGGGCTATTTTTCTTGCCTCATCTTCTGATATAGATCCCTTCTCTATGAGGAGTTTTAGAAAATCTCTGCTTGATTTTGAAAGATTATTATCATCAATTTCTTCCTCTTTTTCAGGCAATTTATCATTTTCCTCAATATTTTCTTCTTCTCCCACAAATTGACTTATAGTTTCTACGGTTGATCTTAGGGCTTTTCTTGATTTTGCTATTTTCTTATCATCAAGACTTATCCTTTTTGGTCGAATCTTATCAAGTTTTAAAATTTCTGCGATAAGGTCTATATCAATTTCATTTTCATCTACCAAATTTAGAAAAAGATTGTAGTTTTCTTCCCTTATAATTCTAAACAAAATTTTATCGTGAGCTTTTTTATTTAATTTATTTTTGTAAATATGGTATAAGGCTATTATTCTTAGGGTTGGGGTCTTTGATTTTATAATACTATTTAAGATTTGGTAAAAATTTTTCTCTTTTTTAAAATTTTCTATTATTTCTATTTCTTTATCAATATCCAAAGTTTCTATAAATCTTGTAAGTTCAGTGAGTTTGTTTGGATTTTCCTTAAAATACTTAAGATAAATCTGGCTTACTTCCTTATCTTTTAAATCAAAAAGTATAGTTCTTTGATAATCCATAATCCTATCTAGAATTTCTGAAGCCTTATTTTCTATAAGAAGTTCTATGGCAGATTCTGTTTGAATACCAGATAAAAATACAAAAATATTTCTGACATTTGCTTCACTTATTATCAAAAGTGCATCCAAAAGCTTTCTTGATAAGGTATAAGGCTTTTGATAGGAAACTAAGATGTCTGTATTAATTTTGTCATCATCAAATACTAGTTTTAGACTCTTAAGATATAAATTTATAGTAAGATTTTTTAAATCATCATTTTCCCAAAGAATATTATTTCTCTTGTTTATGGAAGCTAAAGCCCTTTCCTGGTCTAGGTCAAACTTATATTTTTCTCTTAAAGACCCGTCCTCATCCCAGAATACCTTCTGTTTACCATTAGCTGTTAGGTCATAATAGGCTATTGTTTCTTCATTTGCCCTTGGGATTTTCTTTATAAAATCATTGGCAGATTTTCTCAAATTGCTTATTGTTTCCTTATCTAAGAATTTTCCTAGATTTTCATAAATCCTTTCGGTTTTCCTATCGAAATTTGGATCATAAAAAGAATTGACATAGTCCCTTGCCAGCATATATATTTGATTGTACAAGTCATTTGATATTATTTTTTTACCAGCAAAACCTAGTTTTATTAAGTCTAAATACAAGTTTAGGGATTCTCTTTTGACTTGATCTGGCAAATTAATATTTGCATTTCTTATCCTTAATCTGGAAATATAGTAATCATCAGACTTTTTATCTAGGTCGATATTAATATTTGCCTTAAGATTTTTAGTGTTTACTTTTCTATTTATCTTTTTCTTATCCCTGGTGGCAAGATCTTCTAGCAAGCCTTCTATCAAAGCCTTAATATCATCCATAGCTTCCCCCATTTCTAGCTTACTAATCATTATACTCTTAGAGGATATAAAGTTAAGCAATAAAAAAAGTGCCGAAGCACTTAATTTAATATATTTTTCATTACATCATTTACTGATGAATCATAAACTGGCCCAAATTTTAAGAGGTGAACCATTAGTAGATAGAGTCTATAAAAGTTTATTCTTCTTTCCCAACCTACATATAGAGGAAGCTCATCCCTATAGGCCTTGTAGAAAATTTTACCAAATCCTCCAAATACTGTTGAAATTCCAATATCAAATTCACGATCACCATATAGTGGATTTGGATCAAATACTAAAGGCTTTTCCTTTTCATCAAACATAAAATTGCCTGCCCAAAGATCTCCATGAAGAAGGACTGGCCTTGATTTGTGACTATCAAGTTCCTTTTCAATAACTTTTCTTACCTGGTCATACCTTTCCAAATCTTTCTTATCCCACAAAAGGCTTGAAGCTAACTCATCTCTAAGTTTATCCATCCTTTGTTCAAGAAATATTTCTTTCCAAGTATCCTTGTATTCATTTGTGAAAATTGTTCCTGCTCCCCTATAAGGATAATCAAAACCAAATTTCCCATTTGGACTTTCTATGGTATGAATTTTAGCAACAAGCCTTGCTAAATCTTCCTGGCTTCCCATAGTGTCTTCCTTATGATAGGTTAAAAGCATAAAGCCACTACCATCATTTGACCCACTAGCTAAGACTCTTGGGGCATTTATCCCCTCTCTTTCAAAAATCTCTAATCCTGCTCTTTCCCCAGCAAAGAAAGATTCATCTGTATTTTTTTGTACTTTTAGAAAATAATCTTTTCCATCAGCTCTAAGCTTATAAGTTTCATTAACATCGCCACCGTTTATCGATGTGATAGATTCCACATCATCTAAAGGTAGGACTTTAATCAATTTTTCCATATTACCCCTATTCTTTCTCTTTTTAATAATTTACCACTTATATCAATTCTTTAAATAGCAAATCTTATATGTGTTTAATTTCAGTATTTTAAATCCTTATTATCAAAAATATCGATAATATCCTTATAAACAATCTCTTTATCAGTTTCGTTTAATACTTCGTGTTTCATATTCTTGTATACTTTAGATTTTATATTTTTATATCCTAGTTTTTTGAGAAAATCTAAACTAGATTTTACTCCCTTAGGCCCTTTTGTAATTGGATCGCTTTCTCCTACCAAGTTATATATCTCAAGGTCGGGATTTTTAACTTCATAAGACCTAGCTTTAGTTAACTTTTGATTAAGCTCGATTAAAGCCCTTGAATAAGCTAAAGAAAAATTAGAGATTCTTAAAGGGTCATTTGCTTTAATTCTAATATTTTCCTGGTCAAAAGATATAAAGTCTATCCCCTTGCCTGTTCCGACTATATAATCAATTATTCCACTCTCGTGTTTTTCTCCGAAGTAAAAACATAGAATATTTAAGAAAAATACTCCCAAACCTGCTATAGGATTGCCTGGTACAGTTCCTGTAACTATTAGTTTATCAATTAGTTTGTCATTTTTTCTTAAAAATAACCTAACTACCATTGAACCCATAGAATGACCCAACATATAAAGTTTCTTTTCAGGATATGTTTCTTTTAAATATTTGCTTAGCATAACTTGATCATCTACAAGTTCTTCTGCTCTTTGCATATAACCATTTGGATAAGTATTTGACAAAGATTTTCCATGACCCCTATGATCAGAAACTGCAACTAGATATCCGTTTTTAGCTAGATATTTTGCAAAATGATCATAATTTCCACCATGCTCTCCCATACCGTGAACTAATTGCACAAGAGCCTTAGGATTTTCTGCCTTATAAATTCTTACAAATATATCATTACCGTCGGTATTAGTGAGTAGTAAGTCCTCATTACTTTCATCTTCTTTTATTGTCAGCCTCTTAAAATACTTACTCGCCATCAAAAGTGACTTATAAAATCTTTCTTTTCTAAAATAATAAAGTTGAGGAATCATCAATAATATCAATACTGCTATTAAAATCTTCATATCAATGTGTCCTTCCTAATCCTATTTTTATATCTTCTTTCCCATCAAAATCTATGCTTGTTTCTATAGCAAGCTTTATAGCCGCTACCATAGTTTGTAAATCCATTGATGCCATGCCATTTTTATCCACTACTTGGTCTGGTAAGAAGGGTAGGTGAATAAAGCCCACCCTTATATTTTTATACTTATTTGCTAAATACAAGTCTTGGTACATTACATGGTTACATACATAGGTTCCTGCAGTATTTGATATAGATGCTGGAATACTTGATTTTTGCAATTTATTAATAATAGCCTTAATTGGTATTGTCGCAAAATATGCAGGTTCCCCATCTTCTCTTATTATCCTATCAATTGGTCTATTTCCTTCATTATCATCTATCGATGCATCATCAATATTAATAGCAACTCTTTCAACAGTAATATGGCTTCTGCCACCAGCCTGGCCTAGGGAAATAATTATATCTGGTCTAATTTCCTCTATCTTCTCCTCAATAAGACTTGCTGATTTCCCAAAAACTGTTGGAATTATAAGTTTATGTATTTTAGCATCTCCTATTATTTTTGGTATCTTTTCTAAAACTAAACTAGCAGGGTTTATTTTTTCATCCCCAAAGGCATCAAAGCCTGTTAATAATATATCCATAACTCACCTCTATATACTTTTACCAAAAAGAGTCATTTTTTAAACAATAATAGCAATAATATTTTTGAAGTATAATACATAAAAAAGGAGATTTCATGCATATAAAAGAAATTACTGGTGATGACTTATTAAAACTTGATGATTCATATAAAATTATTGATGTAAGAAGCGAAGAAGAATATAAAAACGGCCATATCAAAAATTCTATAAATATTCCCTTAGATAAAATTATGGAAAATGATATTGACCTTGATAAGAGTGATAAGCTCGTTGTTCATTGCAGAACAAACGGCCGAGCAGGAAGGGCCCTAGCAATCTTAGATTATTTAGGTTATAAAGATTTAACTCTTGCTCCTGGCGTAGACTTATATGATTATAATTTAGTAAAGTAAAAGGCCTTGCCAAAGCAAGACCTTTATTTGTTTATATTTTTTTCTAAAACCACTCCCGCCAAATAACCGCTTAGGGCTGATAGGGCAATTAGTGCAAGCCAGCAAACTATAAAATGACTTACGTTACTATAGTCTATAAATTTACCTACTCCTGGAAACGATCCAGGTCTTTCAGTAAAGCCTGTCAATCTTAAGATCGCATCATAACCATTTTTACTTATCATAAGACATGATATAGCTTGTAGGTATAATTTTTCAAGCTTAATATTTCCTGCTAAAACCAATTGAATTAACAAAACAAATGGCATTACTGTCATTGCAATTTCTGTATTTTTGACTGCGGCAGAAATTAAAATACCAAGCGCATTTGCTGCATAAATTATAAGGAAAAAACTTATAAATAAACCTACCAGTACAAAATAGTTTTCAATATTTTGGTGGTAGAAAACTGTAAGCAATGCAGTAATTATCAAGGATTCTATAAAACATATTAAAAGACCAAATATCATATGACTCGCTATATAAGATTTTATGTCAAGGCCTTCCCTATATTCATGCTTTATTATATCTCTTTCCTTACAAATTGAAGTAATGGAGTTAAATATTCCAAGCCATAAGCAAGCACAAGCCAGGATAAAAACAGCAGTTCCTGCATCAGATGATGTTGTAAGGAAACTATCATCTCCTGTAACTATTCTAACTATAGCTGGAGTTGTTACTGCTCCTAGTAGGATTATTAGCTTTGACTTATTCTTAAAATCTCTAATTAATTTTCCTAAATATACTTTTATCTGTTCTTTCTTAGATAGGTAATTCACTTTCTCCCCCTCTTCTAAATTTATCTATATAATAATCTGTGTCTTCTAAGAGCCTATCAACGATTGTCTCGATGTTTTTTGTAGCAAAAAATTCCATCGCATCTTTAGGACTTCCATAAAAGGCAAGCTTGCCGCAATTTTCACTTTGGCTCTTACCTAGGACCAATATCTTATCAAATAATTCAATGACCCTATCAGGACTATGAGATATTAGCATTATTATCTTATCATTATCTGCTATGGTCCTTAAATTAGCCATGATAGACCTAGCATTATAGCCATCTAGACCAGAATCTGGTTCATCAAGCAAAAATACAACAGGTGATGAAATATATTCACTAGCTATAGATAGCCTCTTTCTCTCACCTCCTGATAAATCTCTTACAAGAGAATCTTTGATTCTATCAAGATTCATCATTTTAAGTATCTCTAGTACATAATCATCTAATAAGTTCTCATCCTTAGTAAAATCTCTTGGTAATTTCAACTGACCAGAATTTTTAAGAGTCATAAAAACAGTATCATTATCCCTTGAAAGATCAAACTGAGGTACAGTAGAAACCATTCTCTTAACCAAATTGAAATTCCTGGCGAAGTCTATATTTCCAATGCTTATCGATGAATTTGCATTATTTTCATTCAAAAATTCTTTAAAAAGAGTAGATTTACCAGCACCTGATGATCCTAAAACTAGGATAAGCTCTCCTGGTTGGGCCTTAAATTTTATATCCTTAAGGAGAGTTTTGGGCCCATTTTCTGTCATAACTACTTTTTCTCTTATATCTACATCTAGGAAATCATCCTTGCATATATTTACAGCAAATATAGCCTTGGATTTTTTCTGATAATCTTCTAATTTATCTTGATAGAATAAATTATTATCCTTAAGTATAAACATCCTCGAATCGTTTAGTACAAAATCCTTATTATTAAATAAAATTTCATCATAAATCTTTTTATTATTTAGGTAAAGTCCATTTGATGAAGGTTTTATGTATAATCTGCCATTTTGATATTCTATAAAATCTACATCTAGCGTAAAATCTTCACCAAGTTTTGTTTTGCACCACTTGACATCTTCCTGGTCTAAGATAGTGTATACAAGTGATAAGGCATTTACTTCAATTAGATCATTATTTAACAGATAATATTTCTTATTAGGATCTATTAATTTCTTATTTACAAATGAATTTGAATTAGGATTTCCTTTAAAATAATAGCCCTTGTAGTCATTTGCCAAAATCGAACCATCTTCTAGAATAATTTCCTTATTAAATTTTAAAAGCTCAACTTCTTCTCCAATTTTAACTATAAGAGGATATATATCTGCATTTAGAATTTTATCTGAAGCATTGATGCTCTTACTTAGGCTATCATACACATTTAGCAAAGGCTTTGCTAAGGGAATATCTTCTCTGGTCAAATCTTTTTTGCCTAAAAATGAAGTCCTCTTCACCCTAGGTCCATCGTTAGAAACTAAAATCCCACAATTTGGACAGTACTTATATCCTATTTTTAGATTATGAGAACACTGAGGACATTTTTCTTTTAAAAAATACTTATCCATTTAGTTCTCTCTTCTGTCCACATATTGGGCAAAAATTTGAATTTGCTTCATAAATTGCCCCACAATTAGGGCACTTCCTAGTGGCATTGGTCATGATATTTATTTGGTTATTTAAATTTGTAAGTTTTTCATATAAAGATTTTATATTTTCTCTTTCTTCCTTAAAATCAGGCAGACTTTCACCTTTTTCAAGCCTATCATAGACCTCACACCCTAGTAATCTTAGAGCTTGGTTCATCTCTTCTTCCAAATTTTTATATTCTTTTTTAAGTTTATTTTCTTCTAATTTTGTTTTTGCAGACTCGCTAACCTTGTTAGAAGCCTTGCTTACTTTAGAAAAAACACCATCTAAAAAATCCATAAGTCTTCCTTTCTTATGCTTCTATAATAACACAATTTAGCTTGTTAATCAATTATAAGTTTTCTTGAGTTTTTTACATTCCATAAAAAAAGTCCCTCAATATGAGGGAATCCTTAAATTTTCTTAACTTTTATCGCTTGAGGCCCCCTTGGAGCATCAATTTTTTCAAATTCTACATTATCGCCTTGATCGAGTCTTTTAAATTCATCTTCGGTTATAATATCTGAATAATGGACAAAAATATCATCTCCAGCCCATTTTATAAAGCCGAAACCTTTTTTATTGTCAAAAAATTTAACTACACCTATACTCATTTTCACGCCTTTCTTGCTGCAAATAATACTCTTAAAGTATCTTCATCCACCTTTCCTGATGTATCCTCATCAAATATTTTCAAATCAATAAATCCAGAATCTTTAGCTAAATTCTCCATATAATCTATGCTGTAGACTCTTTCACATTGGTATTCTCTAATTCTCTTGTAGGTCCCATCAGGATTTTCTACAAAGAAATTAAGCTCCATATCTACTAGGTCATTTTCCATATAATTATCCCAAGTATAGAAGATATCTTCATACTCATAAACAAAGCAATTTGACCCAAAGATTTCTCTCATTTTCATTTCTGAATTTATATCAAAAATTAAGAGACCTCCATCTTTTAGATTGTTATAGCAATTTTTAAAAAGCTTTTCTAAATCTTTAGGATCTGTCACATAATTTATAGAATCTAGAAGTATTACTATTAGGTCATAAGCCCTGGGATTTTCAAAGTCTACCATATCATAATAGATTAGATTTACCTTGTCATTGTCATATTTTGATGCAAAACAATCTAGCATTTCACTTGACAAATCTAGGGCATCAATTTCTTTAAAATCATCAAAAAAATGATTGGTAAGCATGCCAGAGCCACAAGCTAGCTCTAGCATCCTTTCTCTTTCAATCCCATATTCTTTTATTAATTTTTTGATATTATTAGCATATTTTTCATATTCTATATCAAATGATAATTTGTCATAAATATAGGCAAATTCACCGTACATTACTTATCCTTAATTTCTTCTAGGCTTTCTTTTGTTTTTTGAAGGAGATCCTTGTAGCCTTCAAGTTTTTCTCTTTCCTTATTTACTACTGCCTCTGGTGCTTTATCTACAAAGCCCTTGTTTGAAAGCTTGCCTTCTGCTCTTTTTATTTCACTTTCTAGCTTTTTGATTTCATCTTTTAAACGAGCTCTTTCCTTATCATAATCCATAAGCTCATCTAAAGACATATATACAGAAAATTCGTTAAATACTAGCTTAACCATGCCATCATCTTCAATTTTATAGTCAGCCTTATTTTCCACCTCTACTTCACTTGCGCTAGCTAGGTTTATAAATTGGGCTTTGATCTTTTCGATTAGGGCCTTATTTGCTTCATTTTCTGCTAGGATTGTAAGTTTTTGTTTGGTTTTTGCAGGTACATTTAGGCTTGATCTTTGGTTTCTTATGGCTGTGATTGCCTTTATTACTGAGTTTACATTCTTTTCTTCTTCTACGAAATTATATGCTTCTCTTATTTCTGGCCATTTTTCTACAATTAGCATGTCATCTTTGTTTGGAAATGCTGAGTAGATTTCTTCTGTTATAAATGGCATGAATGGATGAAGAAGGATGAGCATGTTTTTAAGAACGTAAAGCAATACCTTCTTAACTTGTAATTTTTCTTCAGGATTGTCGCCATATAATCTGATTTTTGCGAATTCTATATACCAGTCACAGTATTCATTCCAGATAAAATCTTCTATCCTATCTGCTGCAAGACCTATTTCATACTTGTCTAAGTTTTTGGATACATCTTCTATTACTTGGTTTAGTCTCTTTAGAATCCATTCATCCTCTAGGGATAGGTCTCCAAAGTTTTCGTCAAGCTTATCATTTTCATCTATATTCATTAGGACAAATCTAGATGCATTCCACAATTTATTGGCAAAGTTTCTTGATGCAAGGAGCTTATCCTCATCATATCTCATATCGTTTCCTGGAGAGTTGCCTGTGATTAGGGTAAATCTTAGGGCATCTGCACCAAATTTTTCAACTACATCTATTGGGTCTACACCATTTCCTAAGGACTTACTCATCTTTCTGCCTTGACTATCTCTAATTAGACCGGTGAATAAAACGTGAGAAAATGGAACTTTTCCAGTTGTATAAAGGGAAGCAAAGACCATTCTTATTACCCAGAAGAATATTATATCATAACCTGTGATTAAGATATTTGTTGGGAAGAAATAGTCAAATTCTTCGTTTTCTTCAGGCCAACCAAGGGTTGCAAATGGCCAAAGGGCTGATGAAAACCAGGTATCAAGTGTATCTTCATCTTGTGTTACTTTTTTACCCTCTAGCATGCCGTTTTCATCTGGCATTTCTTCTGATACGATGACTTCTCCATCTTCTGTATAAAATACTGGAAGTCTGTGGCCCCACCATAATTGACGTGATATGGTCCAATCTCTAATATTTTCTAGCCAGTTCATATAAGTTTTGGATAGGTTGTCAGGAATTAATTTTAATTCGCCATCATTGTAGGCATCTATACACATTTTTGCAAAGCCATCCATCTTTACAAACCATTGCTTTGAAATAAGTGGCTCTATTACAACATCTGTTCTTTCAGAATATCCAACAGCGTGGTCGATTTCTTCTATTTTTACAAGTAGGCCTTCTTTTTCAAGATCAGCAAGCATTGCTTTTCTCGCCTCGTATCTTTCCATGCCAGAATATCTACCATAGCCATCTACTATGTGGGCCTTGGAATCAAGGACTACACATTGGCCAAGGTCGTGACGAGCACCTACTTCAAAGTCGTTAGGGTCATGGGATGGGGTAATTTTTACACAACCTGTACCATATTCCATATCTACGTAGGAATCTGCAATTATAGGAATCTTACGACCTACTAGTGGTAAGATTAAATTTTTTCCAATTTTATCCTTAAAACGTTCATCTTCTGGGTTTACTGCAACAGCCAGGTCACCTAGCATAGTTTCTGGACGGGTTGTAGCTATTGTTATAAAGTCATCGGAATCTTCATAGTGGTATTTGATATACCAAAGCTTGCCCTTTTGATCCTTATGGTAAACTTCTGCATCAGAGATTGCAGTTTCTGCCATTGGGTCCCAGTTTACAATCCTATTACCCCTATAAATTAGACCATCATCATACATTTTCTTGAAAACTCTTTTAACAGCTCTTGTTAGATTTTCATCCATTGTAAAGGAATCATGGTCCCAATCGCAAGAAACACCTATTGTTCTTAGCTGCTTTTTGATTGTGCCACCATACTTATGGGTCCAATCCCAAGCTTCTTCTAAGAATCCTTCCCTTCCAAGATCTGCTTTTGTTTTGCCTTCAGCAGCAATTTTACCAACTACTTTTGCTTCTGTAGATATAGAAGCATGGTCTGTACCTGGTATCCATAAAGCTTCAAATCCTGCAAGCCTCTTATATCTAATTATGATATCTTGTAGGGTATTATTTAGGGCATGACCAAGGTGGAGTTGACCTGTAACATTTGGTGGTGGCATAACAATTGTAAATGGCTTTTTATCCGGATTTACCTTTGCCTTAAAATATCCATTATTTTCCCATTTTTGGTAAATTTTCTTTTCAAAATCCTGTGGATTATATTTAGTATCCATCATTTCTCCTTATATAATGTATTTAGGTTGTTAAAGGTAACCTATAACCCTTTTTCGACTAAGTATTATTCAGTTTTACTGTATAATATTGTTATTAGATAGAGTGTACTCGTTTGCTCCTTGAGATTTAATCTCGTACTTGAAAGAGTGAGTCCTCTAATCTTTTAACTGTTTACGTATAAGTTAGATGTTGACTGATTCTCAGTACTTCGTATTTCCCATAAGGCAGTAACGTTATTAGATTTTGAGGTGTCTATCTAAAATACTTTTTTATGAGGTTTCAAATGTTCTATTTAGGTATCGATATTGGTAAAAATACTCATGTTGCTTCATTAGTTGATGACAAGAAAAAAGTTATTTTTAAGGCTTTTTCTTTTTCAAATTCCATTGATGGTGCTGAGAGTTTAATCCTTAAACTAGAAGCTTTCAAAGATGAACTTGAAG
>NZ_JAMXSL010000037.1:0-22101 GCF_026131715.1 Anaerococcus sp. NML200537
AAGTGTTGCCTCAAAAAATGAAAATATATGAGGTTTATTTGCTATGCACATTTTTAAGTTCTGCGACTGAAAAATTTTTTAAAAAAATTTTTAAAATAACTATTGACTTCCTTAGTTGGTCTATTAAAGTTATAAGCGTTAAGCGTTTATTAATTTCTGTTAATTATACCGCATTTAAAGAAATTAATAAAGAAGTATAAGCGAAGCTATTGACAATGATTATCAGAGTTGATACAATAATACCGACAAGTATGTCGGTTTGGAGGTTATTTATGAAATGAAAATGGAAGCTGATGAAAGAAAAAAGCAGATTAGACAAGCAGCTATTAAAGTTTTTTTGGATAAGGGATTTAGAAATACCGTTATGAATGACATTATGGAAGCTACTGGGCTTTCTAGAGGTGGCTTGTATCATCATTATGGTTCTACGCATGAAATCTTATACGACATTATGTTAGAAGGAAATAAATACAGAGAGAAGATAATCTATGATGAGATGAATAAAACAAGTCAGGATTTTAGCGAAGTTTTATCTGAGATTATTTTAGAAAAAATGCTATATCAGAGTGACTATGTTTCAATTTATGCAATGTTTTTGCAGGAATTAAATCATGACGATAAGTTAAAAGACTTATATAAGAAACTAAAAAAATCATCATCTGATAGTATTTTAATGTTATTTGATGAAGATGTAAGAGGTGAATTAAGTGAAGCTATTGAATTAATAACTGATTTTATTAACACATTTATTCTAGGTTGTGAAGTTCTAAATGCAAGAGAAAATTTTGTGAAGAACAAACTTGCATTAAAAAAAATGATAGGAATTATCTTAGATAATAATGCTAAGTAAATCTTAGGGTTTACTCAGAAAGAAAAAACATATCTTAAATTGGAGGTTTATATGAAATTAAAAGATATCGTACAAGTTACAATTTTTACAGTAGTGGCGTTTATATTAAACATGGCTGTATCAACGGCCACAGGAATGTTAGGAACTTTATCCTTATATATAGCGGCAGGATTTTCTTCCTTTGTAGTAGCTCCGCCATTTATAATTATGGCTAAAAAATTACAAAAAAGAGGAATAGCTTTTATATTTTTCATGTTGCTGGGTGTATTTTATGCATTAAGTGGATATTGGCCAATGCTTATAGTAAATGCCATCGCAGCTATTGTAGCAGAATTAATTATAGGTAACTATAAAAATGATAATAGAGTTGCCTTAGCATTATCTGCTGGAATGTTTGTTATTTCAATGCACGCAATGACATTTGTAAGACTACTTGGACCAGAAAAAATTGTTGAAGTTTTTAGCGTATTTACAAAAGAACAGGCTGCCTTTATGGATGCCTTTTTTACACCAAAGGCAATGCTAATCTCAATAGGCATTAATATCGTCTTGGTATTAATAGCAGGAAGATTTGGATTATATATAAATAATAAGTTTTTTAAAAAGAGTAAAAAATCAGGAATATTGTAATGGAAAACATAAGGAGAGATGACAACTGTCTTGTAAATCCTATAATCTTATTTGTTTTAATTTTAGCGTTTTCGATTATATTATTTATAACAGATGATATTGGTTACTATATTATGATAGGAATATCAATGTTTCTAACCTTAACTTTTTCCTTAAAACAATTTATTAAACAACTAGCAACAGTTCTTATCTTGTTAATTGTTGGCAAAACATTAACTATTATAGACTTAGGAATAGGTGGAAATGCAATTTTAGGTCTTGTAGAAATCGTATTAAAACTCTTTCCGATATTTATTATTGGCGGTATTCTTGTGAATACATCACCACTTAAAATGATGAGTTCACTTAAGTTTTTACACATTCCAAATGTGTTTGCTCTAAGCATAGTGATAGGAATGAAGTTTATATCAGAGATGGGGTTAAGGATTAAAGAAATAAAGAATGGCATGAAGGTAAGGGGGCTAAGATTAAGTCCCCTCCATCCTGTTAGGTCTTTTGAACTTTACTTCATCCCTCTTATCTATAAATGTTTGCAAGTGAGTGAAACTTTGACTTCATCTATTATATCTAAAGGAGCAGAATATAGAGGGGAAAGGACTAATTATCATAAAATAACTTTTAAATTTTTTGATATCGTATTCTTACTTTTAGCTATTTTCTTATTGTGGAGGTCAATATGAATGTAATAGAAGCAGATATTAAAAAATTCTCTTATGACGGAAATGATAAGGTAATTTTAAAAGATATAGAGCTAAATATTAAAGAAGGGGAACTTGTTGTTATAAGTGGTTTATCTGGTTGTGGAAAAACTACGCTAACAAGAATATTAAATGGCTTAATTCCGAATCATTATCAAGGACAATTATATGGACAAGTATCTATTTTAGGAAAAAATATTTCGCAATATAACAATGGAGAATTGGCAAAGTATATAGGAAATGTTTTTCAAAATCCAACAGATCAGTTTTTCGCAAATATTGTTGAGGATGAGCTTGCCTTTGTTGGAGAAAATTTAGGAATGGAGCTTTCAGAATTAAAGAAAAGAGTTGATGACTCTTTGAGTGTGATGGGAATTGAAAATTTAAAATATAGAAATATCAATTCTTTATCAGGTGGACAAAAGCAAAAAGTTGCTATCTCATCTACTCTTGTTTATGATACTAAAATAATTTTTTTTGATGAACCATCATCAAATTTAGACTATAGGGGAATAGTCGAACTTAAGAATATTCTTGAAAAATTAAAATCCTTAGGAAAAACGATAATAATATCTGAGCATAGATTGTTCTATTTAAATGATTTATATGATCGTTTTTTGTATATGAAAGATGGTAAAATCGAAAAAGTTTTTAAAAAAGGTGAATTAACAGAAGAGGATTGTAAAAATTACTCTTTAAGAACAACTAACTATAATTTTTTGCTATCTGAAAATATTGATAATTCCAAAAATGTAGTTGAGGATATAAGAGGAGCTGATATTTCTACTGGTAAAAAAGAATTAATAAAAAATTTAAATATAAGCTTATATGAAAATGAGATAATGGCGATTATAGGTAAAAATGGAGTAGGTAAAACGACTCTTGCAAGATCCTTAGCTGGTTTATTAAACTTTAAAGGCAAGACAAGCTTTGGGAGAAATAAAAAAGAAAGATTAAGAAACTCTTATTATATGATGCAAGATGTAGAATACCAAATGTTTTTTGATACGGTGGAAAATGAGCTTTTACAAAAAGATAGAATTAATGACGATGAATATTTAAATAGACTTAGAAACGAATTAAAACATATTGACCTTTGGGAAAATAGGTATGACCATCCACAAAATCTATCTGGTGGACAAAAACAAAGACTTGCTCTATTAACTGCTTGTTTAAGTGGTAGAAAACTAATAATTCTTGATGAACCTACGTCAGGTTTAGATTACAAGAGAATGAATGATATTTCTGAAATAATAAAAAGATATTCAAAAATATATCTTTTTGCCATAATAACTCATGATATAGAACTTATTTTTAAAGTTTGTAATTCTGTGTTAATGCTTGGAGGAGATAGATACAAGAAAGTGAATATTCAGGGACATGAAAAAGAAATTTTGAAATTTATTAAAGATGGACTGATTGTGTAAGGAGTTGATTTTTTGAAACAAGATATGAAAGAACAATTATTAACAAAAAGACCTATAGATTTACTCTTTCAATTATCTATTCCTGCTGTAATAGGAATGATAGTAATAGGTCTTTATCCATTAATGGATGGAATATTTGCAGGAAATATTATAGGACAAACAGCAATGACAGCTTGTGGTGTAGCTATGCCACTTACATTTTTCAATAGTGGTGTATCTACACTTATTGGCGTAGGTTCAGCATCAGTTTTATCAAGAGCTATAGGAAAGGGCGACAAAAAAACAGTTGATAAAATTATGGGGAATTTAATCTTTTGGGTTATTTTATTCTCATCAATTATTACAATAGGTGGAATTATACTTGCACCACATTTTTTAGATATGGTTGGGGCAAGTGGTGAAATTAAAGAATATGGTATCAGATATTTACGCGTGATTTTCATTGGTTCTTTATTTGTAAACTTTACTCAATCAGCAAACATGGTTATGCGTGGAGAAGGATTAATGAAAAAAGCAATGCTCATTATGGGGCTAGGAGCTTTTTTAAACATAATTCTTGATCCCATTCTAATGAAATTAATGGGAAAATATGCAATTGAAGGGGCTGCACTTGCAACTATTACAGCACAATTTGTTCAAGCGATAATAACACTCCATTACTTCAAATATAAAAGTAAAGCAGTAAAAATAAATAAAATCAAACCTGATCAGGAAATAAAAAAAGAAATGTTTGGCGTAGGGTCATCTGCTATGATGATGCAAATTTTATTTATGATTCAACAAACAATGCTATATAAAATGTCATTTAAATATGGCGGAGATACAAATGCTATCTTGATGGCAGCAACACTTAGAATATATGCCTTTTCATTCATTCCACTTTGGGGAATGAGTCAAGGTTTACAACCTGTAGTTGGTACAAATTTTGGAGCGAAAAAATACGACAGAGTAAAAGAAGCTATGAAAGTATTTTCTATCGGAGGATTAGTTCTTGCATCAATATTTTGGATACCAGCATTAGCATTTTCAAAGAATATTCTGTCTTTATTTGGAGTAGAAGAAAGTATTATAACTCAGGGAATAGGAAACTTTAGACTATTTTATTCTATCTTTATCCTATATGGAGTAATGGTAATGACTATAACATTCTTCCAATCAATAGGAAACGCTAAAAAAGCCGGCATAATAGTAATGCTAAGACAGTTATTTTTATTCGTACCTGCCATGATTATTTTACCAATGATATTTGGAGTTAAAGCAGTATGGTTTGCAGAACCTCTTGTAGATTTAATTATGATTTTAGCTGGAATAGCAATGATGATTGGAGAGCTTAATAGAATGCCCTCTGAAATAAAAAAAATATAATAAACTATTTAAAAATATTACTAAAGGAGGTTTTAAAGTGAATTTAGTAAAAGAATATGTAAATAAAAGAAAAGGCTCATATTTTATATCCGTCCTACTTGCAACAGTTGGGGTGGTGGCTGGTCTTTTTTCCTATATTTATATGGCAAAAATAATTGTAAATTTGATTAATGGCGTAAGCGATACGAGTTTATATACTTCACTTTGTATAAGTATTTTAATAACATTTGTTATTAAAGAAGTGGCAGCAGGAATATCAACAAGTATTTCCCATACTGCAACTTTTAATTCTTTAGGAGAAATTAGAAATGATATTTCCAAAAAATTATTTAAGATGCCACTGGGAGATGTTCTTTCAAGATCTTCAGGGGAATTAAAAAATATTATAGTTGAGCAAGTTGATTCTATGGAAACATCCCTTGCCCACTTAGTGCCAGAATTTACTGCAAATTTAGTAGGACCTATTCTATTGTTTATTTACATGTTTACATTAGATTGGCGTTTAACTTTATTATCACTAATTCCATTTGTGGTAGGAATGGCTACCATGATGTCTGTTATGAATGCTCATTATAAGGAAATGTTTGGAAAGTCAGTTGCCATTGGTCAACATATGAATAATTCCATTGTTGAGTATATAAATGGGATAGAAGTAATAAAGACCTTTAATCAAAGCGAATCATCTTATAAAAAATATGCGGATAGCGTTTATGACAATGCAAGCTTTTATTATAACTGGATGGGTGAATCTATGAATAGGGTTGCCATAGGTAGATTACTTTCTCCTATGGGAATTATTACAATCATACCCTTTGGGATTTTATTTTATATAAATGGAAGTATTGATTTAGGAAATTTAATTACCTTAATCGTCTTATCCTTTGCTACAGTTTCTAGCATTTTAAAAATCATGAACTATATGGATGATATGTCAAGAATATCAACTATAACTTCTGAAATAGGAAAGATTTTAGATTCAAGAGAGTTAGAAAATATCGACAAGGGAGAAAAAATAGAATCCTATAATATAGAACTTCAAGACGTCGACTTTTCTTACGATGGAAAAAAGAAAGTCATTGATAATCTTTCTATGGAAATAAAAGAATCTAATGTTTCAGCACTCGTTGGTCCTTCTGGGTCAGGTAAGTCCACAATAGCAAAACTTATTGCTGGATTTTGGAATGTAGATAAGGGATCTATTAAAATTGGCGGAGTAGAAACAAAAGATGTGTCGCTCGAAAACTTGTCTTCACTTATTTCTTTTGTATCCCAAGACAATTTCCTATTTGATATGACTATAAAGGAAAATATTAGGCTTGGAAATAAGAATGCCTCTGACGAAGAAATTATAGATGTATGTAAAAAATCTGCCTGCCATGATTTTATTATGAACCTATCTAATGGTTATGATACAAGAGTTGGCGAAGGTGGAGGTCATCTATCTGGAGGAGAAAGACAAAGAATATCTATTGCTCGTGCCATGCTAAAGAATGCACCAATCGTAATTTTAGATGAAGCAACTTCTTATATAGATCCTGAAAATGAAGCTCTCATACAAAACGCCTTGGCAAATCTAGTTAAGGGTAAAACTTTAATAATAATCGCTCATAGGTTAAAGACAATTGTTGATGCAGATAGGATATTTGTTATTAAAGATGGCAAATTAAATTCTTATGGAAATCATGAAGAACTATTAAAGTCATCAGAGCTTTATAAGGAAATGTATGCTGCAAATTTAAGGGGTGATGAAAATGCTTAAAGTGTTTAAAAAGATATGGAGTTTTTCAAAAGAAGAACAGGCAAATATTAAGAAATCTATTCTTGCTGGATTTTTCCACGCAGTATTTAATGCCCTTGAGTTTGGAGCAATTTACTATATGCTAGTAAATATCTTCTCTAAAACTTTAGATTATAAGGCTATCTTTGTTTGTCTTGGAATATTAGTTATATCCCTTGTTGGAAAGATAATGACACAAAAATCATCACAAATGGCACAAACACACGCTGGATATTTTATGGCAGCTCATAAGAGGATAGAAATAGGAGAAAAAATAAAAAGAGTTCCTATGGGTTTCTTTTCAAGCTTTTCACTAGGAAGATTAACTACTATTGCCACATCATCACTTTCCCAAGCAGAAATGTGGGTGCCTATGCTTTTGGTTCTTGTACTTGGTGGAGTTTTAAATACTTTAGTTTTTGTCCTTGGAACTTTAATTTTTAATGTAAAGGTAGGACTTGTTGCTGTAGCAGGTGTAATAGTATTCTTTATAGTTACATCAATGATGGAGAAAAAATCATCAGCTAATGCAGACAAGATGACAGAAACGCAGACAAGACTTACAAAAGAAGTATTGGCAACTTTACAAGGTATGCAGGTTATAAAATCCTATAATCTTGGTGGAGAAAATAACAGGGCTTTGAGAAAGTCTATAAAAGATACATCAAGAATACTCTTAGACCTAGAAAAATCTGTTGCACCATACACAGTTATTCAAAGAATTGTAATGGGAATAACAACAGTAGCTATGGTCTATGTATCTCTAAAATTAAATTTATCTGGTGAACTTCCGCTTGCCGAAACAATTCTTATGATTATGGCATCCTTTATAATCTTTGAAGGACTAATCGGTGCAGGATCAAACATGGCAATCCTAAGAGCTTGCGAAAATGCCATAGATTCTGTAGGTTTTATCGACTCTATGCCTGATATGAGAGAAGGTAGTATTACAGAGCCTATAAAAAATCATGATATAGTCTTTAAAAATGTAAGCTTTTCTTATGATGATAGACCAATTTTAAAAAATGTATCAGCAGAGATAAAAGAAAATACCATGACTGCCATAGTTGGTCCATCTGGATCTGGTAAAACAACATTTTGTAATCTAATAGCGAGATTTTGGGATGTAAATTCTGGAGAAATTTTAATAGGTGGAAAGAATATTAAGGATTATAAGATAGAAAACCTTATGAATTCAATTTCCATGGTATTTCAAGACGTCTATCTCTTCGAAGACACTATTGAAAACAATATAAAATTTGGAAAACAAAATGCAAGCCATGAAGAGGTTGTAGAAGCTGCAAAGAAGGCGAGGTGCCATGAATTTATAGAAGCTTTACCAGAAGGATATGACACTATTATTGGGGAAGGTGGAGCAAGCCTATCTGGTGGAGAAAAACAAAGAATTTCCATAGCTAGAGCCATGCTAAAATATGCAGATATAATTATCTTTGATGAAGCAACTGCAAATATTGACCCAGAAAATGAAGATAAACTTAAAGAAGCAATAGAAACATTAACAAAAAATAAGACAGTAATTATGATTGCCCATAGACTAAAAACCATTAGAAATGCAGATCAGATTCTAGTCTTAAAAGATGGAGAAATAGTAGAACGTGGAAATCATGAAAAATTGATTGAAAATAATGGACTTTATTCTGATCTTATCAATGCAAAGGCTAAGGCAGAATCATGGAAATTAAATAATTAATAGAAAGAAATATTTAAAGTCTTTGAACAGGAAAATTTAGATTAGAGGATTTATGCCTAGTAGCATAAGTCCTCATTTTTTTATGCTTAAATTAATCATTGAAACTCAAAAATACTATAAAAAAATAAAAATTCTGGTTACCAAAGAGGGCAAATTTCACTATATAAAGTGAGGGGTATTTTGTCATCTTTCTATAAAAATCAAAATACTTTGAAGTGTGAATATTCTTGAAATTGATTATGTGAGATTAGCATATTTCAAATTTAATTCACTTATCAAGGTAAAAAATTAACTTATATAGGAGGTTAAAATGCAAGCAATAAAGATTTATAGCATGAGAGTTGCTATGTTATGTAGACTTTATGATCTTAAATTAATTAATGATAAGGAATATACAAAAATTATGAACAGGTTAGAAAATGATTATAAGAAGATGAATAGAAAGTAGTTAATCTTGTGATATAATAACACTGTAGAAAGATACAAAATGGGAAGGAGGTAAAATGAATACTAAAGTAAAAGTAATAAAAGCTTCAAATACTGGAGCAAGAAATAGAAATGCACTAGATTTAGATTTAAAACGTGTTGCAGCATATTGTCGAGTAAGTACAGATAGTAAAGACCAACTTGAATCATATAAATCGCAAGTTGATTATTACACAAATCTAATAAAAAATAATAAGAACTGGACTTTGGCTGGTATATATGCAGATGAAGCAACCACAGGAACAACTGCTAGTAAGAGAGCTGATTTCATGAGACTAATAAGCGATTGTCAAAATGGAGATATAGACATGATAATAACAAAATCTATATCAAGATTTGATAGAAATACATTAGATACCTTAAAGTATGTAAGACTATTAAAGGAAAACAATGTTGGTGTAGTATTTGAAGAAGAAAATATAGATACTTTGACAATGGATGGAGAGCTATTACTAACAATATTAAGTTCAGTAGCTCAACAAGAAGTAGAAAATACCTCAGCCCATGTAAAAAAAGGACTGAAAATGAAAATGGAAAAAGGGGAACTTATTGGTTTTCAAGGTTGTCTTGGATATGATTATGACCCTACAACAAAAAGTATATCTATAAATGAAGAAGAAGCTAAAATTGTCAGATATATCTTTAAAAGATATTTAGAAGGCAATGGTGGTTCGGTCATTGGTAGGGAACTAGAAGAACAAGGATATCTCACCCCTAGAGGTAAAACAAAATGGTCTGATACTACAGTGTTAGGAATAATTAAAAATGAAAAGTATATTGGAGATATACTAATGGGAAAGACCTTTACAGTTGATCCCATAACAAAAAGAAGACTAGCGAATTTTGGAGAATCTGATAAATACCATATTGAAAATCATCATGAGCCAATTATATCAAAAGAAGATTTTGAAAAGGCACAAGAGATTAGACTCAGGAGAGCACAAAACAGAAACACTATTGCTAACAAGGATAGAAAAAGAGAAAAACTATCAAGACAATACGCTTTTTCTAGTATGCTGGAATGTGGATTTTGTGGAGAAATACTTTCAAGAAGAACTTGGCACACAAGTTCAATTTACAAAAAAATTAATTGGCAGTGTGTAAGATCAACTAAAAAAGGTAAAAAATATTGTCCTCATTCAAAAGGAATACAAGAAGCAGCAATAAAAAAAGCATTTGTTGAAAGCTATAGGCAATTATGCCATGCAGATTCAACAGTAATAGATGACTTTTTAAAAATTGTAGAAGAAGAAATAAATGATAATACTTTAGTCAAAGATTTGAAAAAAATAGAAAATCAATTAAATAGAATCATTAGTCAAGAAAGAAAGTTAGTTGATCTTCATTTGGAAGATAGTATAGACGAAGAAGTTTATGCTAAAAAGTATAAAAAACTGACAAAACAAAAAGAAGAATTACTTGAGGAAAAGAAAACCCTAGAGCTAACGATAAAAGATGAAAACTCTATTAAAGAAAGATTAAAGCAATTTAAAAAGGTCTTAGAGAATAGAGAAATTATAGAGGAATTTAATAGAACAATATTTGAAAGCATAGTTGATAAAGTCGTAGTGGGTAGAATTGATAAAGACGGAACAGTTCATCCTTATGACTTAACATTCTATTTCAAAACAGGAGTTAAAGATAGTCAAGATTCTAATAACTTTAAAGATAAAAGAAAAAATGCCAAAGACGATGACATTAATAAATTGTGTTCCTACAAGAATGACGAGGATAAAAAATTATGTTTCCAAGCAAAAGACAACGCATGTGGAGACGGTAGCGCTTTTGTCCAAACTCGATGTCGATAAGCATATAGACGTTGTAATTGAGCTGGATGAGCTTGATTTGACAAGTGCTGAAAGTAAGGCAACATATGCTCAAATCAAAGAATATGTTTGGAATAAATTTGATTTAAAAGTTTCGACATTATATATTGCACAGATAAAAAAGAAATGTGGAATAGAATTACGAGAACATTACAACAAGTCTAAAAAGGAGAAACAAATTATTCCACAGTGTACACCTGAAAAAGAAGAAGCCATCATGGATGCTTTGAGACACTTCAAAATGATTTAATAGAAAAGAATGACAGCATATGACTTTCTGCATTTATTACATTCCTACTTGGTATTGGAACGGCGTTGTTGTATATCATTATGGTGTTCTGATCATTTTGGGCGTTATCTTCTTTTATTCAAGGAGAAGTCGGAATAGGTATTTTTGGCTTGGTTATTGGTTTCCTATTTAGTCCTTACGGACTTCCGATAGTAGGAGTAACTGTGATAGCGTTTATTGAATTGATAAATGATAAAATTAAAGCGGTTTGGATAAATTAGTATTTGTCAAGGAGGGAATATGGATTTTAGTAGGATGATTCCTGAATTATCAGTTTTTGATATTAATCTGACTAAAAAATTTTATAGTGAATTAGGATTTAAAATTGAATATGAACGTGTTGAAGATAAATTCGTTTTCATGTCTTTTCAAGAAAGTCAGTTTATGTTCGAACAAATTCATGATGATGGTTGGAATATAGGTGAGCTAGTATATCCTTTAGGAAGAGGAATAAATTTTTCAATAGCTGTCGATGATATTGAAGAACTGTATCAATTAGTGAATAATTTGAATATAGAATTATACAGAGAACTAACCATAAACATATATCAAGTTAATGAAATAGAAGAAATGCAAATAGAGTTTTTAATTCAAGATCCCAATGGGTATTTGTTAAGATTTACAAATTAACAAATACCAGTTTGTCGAGCTAAATAAAACTAAATACTAAAGATACAAGACGATAGAAAGTAATAATTCTGTCGTCTTTTTTATTTTAAAGAAAGGAGATAAGTATGAGAAAATTAGAACAAATAAGACAAGATTCAAAAGAAATAAAAGATAAAATAGACAATACAGAAGAAAGATTAAGGCAACTAAAAAATCAAGAAAAGAAGATATTAAAACAAGATATAGTAAAAAGAAGAAAAGAAAGAACTCATAGGCTAATAACAAGAGGAGCAATCCTAGAAAAGCAACAAAGACAAAAGAATTAAAAAAAACACCTAGTATAATAAGATAAAGAGGAGGTAAACTAAATTGATGAAAACACTTGGCATGTTAACAATCATCTGCTTAACAGCATCAATTATGATGGTGAATTTTATACTTATTATACCGAAATTTGGCTCGAAGCATTTCGGTGCACCCGATGATATCAAAGCTATGATGAGTAAGTTGCCAGATAAACCGATTTGGGTCAATATATTAGGCGGACTTATCATGATACTTGGATTGCTAACCATTGTAGCCGTCCTAGTCTGGGCAATTGTTGATACAGTAAAATTTAGTTTAACTTTTCAGCAAGCCTTTTTTAGATTTTTAATACTATTTGAAGGATATAAGCTTTTTGATATTATCTTTTTTGATTATCTCATGCTTACCAAGTTAAAATTGCCGACTAAAGTTTACCCAGAGACGGTTGGTGCTAAGGGGTATGATAATTTTGGGTTTAATGCGAAAAATCAGGTTACAAAAATTATAATCTTCTTTTTCGTGAGCCTAATTTTGGCATATTTACTGATCGTTTTGGTTTAACTAAAAATTCATAACTTGTAATGTTCAATTCAACTTCTTGGATATTTGTTTTAAGGGGCTGTAGCTTAAAAAGAACCAATTATCAGAAATAGATATAAGCCATGAACAGTTATATGAAGATAGGTTAGAGGGAAATATAAGTGAAAGAAACTTAAATTTAATGAATGTGAGCATATCTAGAACCATTCCTATAGGAATGGCTAAATACTGGCACAAAAAAATGTATCAACCTTTGCCCTTTTATCAGGATTTAGGTTGATACACAAAATTATTTACAGACCATAATTATAGGATGACAGTAATTTAAAGTTCTGCAAAAGTTAATTTTGCCTATTTAAGGCTTGATTCCACAAACCAAATTTGTTTGTTATAGTCCTCTATATGATTTTCCATAACATTAGCTACAGGGAAATTATCAGCTTCATCTGCTTCTTTTCTAATCTCTAGTGCGAGTTCTTTTTGAAGTTTTATGTCAGATAGGACTATTTCTAATGCTTCTTTAATAGATACTTCTTTAGAAGTTTTAATCTCTTTGATTGTAGAAATTTCTAAATATTCTTTTAGATTAGCAACTGGAAATTCTCCAGACATTCTGATAAGCTCAGCAACTTCATCAAGTCTTTCACCAGCCTTATCATATTCAGATTCAAGATACTCATGTACAGATACAAATTGAGAGCCTACGATATTCCAATGTAGATTATGGATTTTAATGTTTAGTACTGCAAGATTTGCAAGATATGTGTTTAATTTTGTCATTTTATTCCTCGCTTTCAAATAATTTTAATTATCATTATCATTATATACAATAATAAAAAACAAGTCAAGTCTATAATATTGAATAAAATTTACTAGCAAATATTTATTATTTCATCCTAATGTCGTAAAAATGAACAGAAGAAAATTATTTCAGAGATACAAAATCACATCATGCAACAAAAAGGAATAGATAGAAAGATAGAATCTATACAAAAGGAAGTATCAGATATTATCGAAAAGAGTATTATATAAATTTAATAGTGAAACTTAGGAAGAGATAGCAGAAATGTTATCTCTTTTTTAATACAAGAAAGGAGTTTTATATGAAAAAATTAGAACAAATAAGACAAGTGTCAAAAAAATAAAAGATAAAATTGACGATACAGAAGAAAGATTAAGACAACTGAAAAATCAAGAAAAGAAAATATTAAAAGGCTCTTTGTCAAATCGTGTTGGTAAATAAAAATCAACCAAATTCTTAATCAGGGATAGAAAATTCAGAAGAATTAACATATGAAGAAATAAAAATCCTACTAGAAAAAGCAAAAAAGACAAAAGAATTTAAAGAAACACTAAAAATAATGAGCGAAAATTAAAAAAAATAAACAGGAAGATTTTTACAATTAGCATACTGCATAACTTATTTTATTTAAAATTTTTAAGAAATATCTGAAAGAATACTTAGGAGAAAGCAAGATATTATATATATCCCAATGGAAATCGTAACTTGCCACTATGAAGAAAGAGAAAATAACCTTTACAATCAAATATTAGGGATATGAGAAGAAGTTGAACAAGCAGAAAAAGTTAAGACTTGCATAGAGCCGTTACAGGAACAAGAAAAACGACTATCACAGGTAAAACAGAACGAGTTAGACCAATAAAAAACAAAAGTGAAATATTTATAACTTAAGCATTGACATCAAGTTTTTTGTGTGATATGTTAATAACATTAAGTTAGAAATATATCACTTGAAATTATACGTAAGGAGAATTTGACATGAAAAACAAAGTATCTATACGAGAAGTTGTTGCAACAAAAATTATTATTGCAATTTTAATTGCGGGATATTACTGGTTGTGGAGCAGAAGCGACTATCAGCCTGAATACCAACAGTTTTCAAGCTATTGGGGTTTTATTCTATTTTTGATGCTGATAGTGCATTATTTTAGAGTAAAAAAGTATAAGAAAGAATACTTTGATGAATTTGCGGAAAAAAATCTACACAGATGTGATTCAATATGCTTAAAAATTTTTTGCGTGTTAATGGTTATTATAGCATATTTAGGAGGGATTTTAGGTCATGTAAACGGAATTTCAACAGCGTTGATGGGATGGCTAATTATTGGAACAGTAATTACAATTACAATACTTCGTACGATTATGTTTATAATTATGGATTCTAAAGGGGTATAATTGTGGCACTAATAACAAAAGTTAAGGAATATAGAGAAAAGAAAAAATATAAACAATCTGAACTTGCGGAAATGGTAAATGCCAGAAGAGAAACTATTGTACATCTTGAAAATGGAAAATATAATCCGTCATTAAAATTAGCTATGGATATTGCAAAAGTGTTTGATGTTAGCGTAGAAGATTTATTTGAATTTACAGATGATTGAGGCACACAATTTAATTTAGGAAATATAATATGCAATTCACAGGATTGCAATGGGACGATATAGATTTTGATACGGTCGAAGATTTAGATAAATATGATAGGAAAAAATATCTTGCTCCTATTTCTGTTATAAACTTAAAAAAGACTCCTGGAAAGACAACCTCAAATGATTCTGAGATAGATAAGTTTGCAAAAGATGATAGAGAATATATAAAAAACAAGCTGAAATATATAGACCAGACCTTATCATTTGTGGAAGAACAGGAGATATATTCATTGAGAACATTCTTGATTTAGATACTAGTTCTTGGATTTATATTTCTTACTATTTGAGTTTTTTAATATAATCATCATGAAAACCTGGGGTCTCTTTGTTATAATTACAATTTGGGAGGTATTGTTAATTATCCTATGAAAAATTAACCGTATATGGATGTATTCTATATGCGGTTTTTGTCTGGGAAATTTAGCTAAGATTGTTTTCAAAAAGTAGAATAAAGAAAATTACACTTTATAAAATGCAAAATCATTGTTTTTTTTGTTTTAAGGGGTACTATTAAGTTTGTAAAAAAGGGGTGAATAAAGTGATAATAGAAAAAATTATTGGAAATGTTTTTGATATAAATGAAGAAAATTTAATAATCAACTGGCTTAATATGCCTTACGACCATGCCCACAAGAAAATTCAAAGATTTGAATATGAGGGTCTGGATTTGGGTCTAAAGCTTTCTGAAGAAGATAGACAAAGAGGTCTAAAGCATGGAGATATAATTTATAGAGAAAATAATGTAGTCTATGCTATCAATATCGAAGAGCTAGAATGCTTAAAGCTTTCTATGGATGAGGCTAAGAGCTTTGTCAACTTGGCATATATTATTGGCAATCGTCATGCAAAATTATACTGGTCAGAAGATGGCGAATCTTTAATAACACCATATGAGAAGACCCTGGAAGATATGCTAAAGACTGTAGAAGGGATAAAGATGGATAAGGTCATGGCTAAATTATTGCCAAAAAACAACTTGATGGCAATTCTACCTCAAGGTCAAGTAGTAGATCATCATAGTCACGACCATGACCACGATCACGACCACAATCATGATCACCATCACGATCACGATCACGACCACAATCATCACCACCATCACCATGAATAGAAAAAAATATGAAGAAGAGCTCATCCTCCTTCAATTAAATGATAGTCAATTTCCTATAGGTTCTTATTCTCATTCTTATGGACTTGAAAATTATATCCTAAAGAATTTGATTAAAGATTCGAAAGATACAAAAAAATATTTAATAAACTATTTAAAAACTAGCTTCTATTATAATGACCTTTTAGCTGTATATCTAGCTTACAATTATTTTATAGAAGGGAAAAAAGATGATCTTTTAGATCTAAATATAAGATTACAGGCTCAAAAAAGCCAAAAAGAGTTAAGGGAAGCTTCAGAGAAGTTAGGCTCAAGACTTATATCGACAGTTCATAAGATGGACATAGCTATGCCAGAACAATACTATGACTACCTAGATTATCATAAGAAAAATGACATTATCATCCATCACTCAGTCGCCTATGCTCTAATTACAGCAAGTCTTGATATTGATTTGACCGCATCTCTTTTGAGTTTTGCTTTTAATATGGCACAGAATCTAGTTATTACAGCGGTTAAGATTGTTCCTATCAGCCAGTTTGATGGGCAGAAAATCTTATATGAAATATATGATTTGATAATAGATTTAGTTACAAAGATAGATAAATTGGATGAGGAGTATTATTTTACTTCATATCCAGGTGTAGAAGTTGCTTCAATGCAACATGAAGTATTATATTCAAGACTTTATATGTCTTAGGGAGGCTTATGGATTACGTAAAAATCGGTGTCGCAGGCCCTGTTGGCTGCGGAAAGACACATTTGATAGAAAAACTAGTAGAAGAATTCAAAAAAGATTACAAGGTAGCAGTAGTTACTAATGATATATATACAGAAGAAGATGCAAACTACCTAAAAGATCAGGGGATTCTTGAAAGAGATAGGATAAGAGGAGTAGAAACTGGAGGATGTCCTCATACAGCTATAAGAGATGATGTTTCTATGAACCTTGAAGCTTGTGAGGATTTAGTCAGAAATTTTAAGGATATAGAAATAATCTTTATCGAAAGTGGTGGAGACAATCTATCAGCAACCTTTAGTCCTGACCTTGCAGATGCCACCATCTTTGTAATAGATGTAGCTGCAGGTGGGGATATACCACGAAAAGGAGGCCCAGGAATTTTAAGATCAGATCTTCTTATCATAAACAAAAAAGATTTAGCTCCTTATGTTGGCGTTGACCTTGAAGCTATGAGAAAGGATACCCTAGCCCAAAGAGGAGATCGTCCATTTATCTTTACTAATATCAAAAATGGCGATGGCCTAAATGAGGTCTATGACTGGATAAGAAAGCAAGTCTTATTAGAAGATTTAAAATAATGAAAAAAACATACGCAAGAGCCAGCAGATTATATTTAGAGTTTGAAAATAAGGATGATACAACAATCCTAAAAGATATCTACAATTCGCCACCATTTCTACTTATGCATACATTTAAATATGGAGACTTTACCAAGGCTATGATTATGAGCTCAAGCCCAGGTATCCTGGAAGGCGATGTGCAAGAAGAAAAATTCTATGCAAAAAAGAATAGCAAGGTCTTGCTTTCTTCTCAATCATACGAAAAAGTTTATAAGATGAATAAGGATTCTTTCGCAAGTCGTAGGGTCGAAATTCGTGGAGAAGAAAAGTCTGACTTTATTTTTAAACTTTTACCCATGATTCTCTACAAGGATGCAGATTTTAGGGAGGTTATCAAGGTCGATTTAGAAAAAGATGCTAGGCTTATTTTTTCTAACTGCTTTGTAGCTGGTAGAGTTGGCAGGGGTGAAAGTTTTGAATTTAAAAGCTACAAGACTAATCTAGATATCAATCTTGATGAAAAACTTATTTACACCGAAAAAAACCTCATAAGGCCAAGAGAACAAGAGATAAATGAACTTGGCCTGATGGAAGGCTATGACCACTTTTTGTCTATGGTTGCTATAAATTTTTCCAATGAAGATAACATTGGCGAAATCCGCAAAATAATTGAAAAGCATAGCCAAAAAAGAGGCCTAAAAGGTGGGGCAAGTTTAAGTTTTAGAAATGATATTCAAATCAGGATTTTGGGCAAGATGGGCCAGGATCTAATAGAATGTGAAAAAGAAATAATAGATTATTTAATTGAAAAAGGGGGAAGGATATGCATTTAGTACCAAAAGATATTGAACGCTTGATGATATTTACAGCTGGAGAAGTTGCCAGAAAGCGTAAAGAACGTGGACTTAAATTAAACTATCCTGAAGCAGTCGCTCTAATCAGTGCCGAGCTTTATGAAATGGCTCGTGATGGCAAGACTGTTTCAGATTTGATGCAAAAAGGCAGGAAGATTCTAACTAGGGATGATGTCATGGAAGGTGTCCCTGAAATGATTAAGGATGTACAAATAGAAGCCACATTTCCTGATGGAACCAAGCTTGTAACAGTTCATCAACCAATAGTGTAGGAGGCAAAAATGATTCCAGGTGAAATTTTTTATAAAGACGAAGATTTAATTTTAAATGAAGATTTCGAAGCTATTGAAATAAAAGTAACAAATACTGGAGATAGGGCCGTACAAATCGGTTCTCATTTTCATTTTTTTGAAGTGAATAGATTTTTGAAATTCGATCGTAGCATGGCCTTTGGCAAAAAGCTAGACATTCCTGCAGGAAATGCTATTAGATTTGAACCAGGTCAAACCCATAGGGTTAGATTAATAGATATCGGCGGAAATGGAAGGGTGATCGGCTTTAACGGACTCACAAATGGTGTAGCCCATGATATAAAAAAAGATGAAGCCATGAAAAACTTAGTTCAAAAAGGCTACGCTAATATTAATAGTGATGGAGAGGAATAGATGTCATTTAAAATCTCAAGAGAAAAATACGGGTCTATGTATGGGCCAACTACAGGCGATAAAGTTAGACTAGCAGATACAAATATTATAATAGAAATAGAAAAAGATTATGCAATTTATGGAGATGAATCAATCTTTGGTGGTGGTAAGACTGTAAGAGATGGTATGAACCAATCTTCAACTGCAAGCTATGCCTCAGGAACTTGCGATACAGTAATTACAAATGCGATTATCCTAGACTATACTGGTATCTACAAGGCAGATATAGGAATTAGGGATGGTATTATTACAGGAATAGGCAAGTCAGGTAACCCTGATATGAACGATAATGTCAACCCTGGTCTTGTAATAGGGGCAAGCACTGAGATAATCTCAGGCGAAAATAAAATCGTAACCGCTGGAGCAATTGACACCCACGTTCATTTTATATCAGCCGATCAAGCAAATACCGCTCTAGCAGGAGGAACTACTACCCTTATCGGAGGCGGAACAGGCCCTGCTGATGGAACAAATGCTACAACCTGTACTCCAGGCCCTAACCACTTAGAAGCTATGCTAAAATCAGTCGAAGGATATCCAGTAAATGTTGGATTATTAGGTAAGGGTAACTGCTCAAGCAAAGAGCCACTTTATGAACAAATAAAAGCAGGAGCTTGCGGACTAAAGATTCATGAAGACTGGGGAGCAACAAGAGCCGTTATAAATGCCAGCCTTGAAGTTGCTGATGAGTACGATATTGCAGTTGCCATCCATACCGACACCCTTAACGAAGGCGGCACAATCGAAGATACCCTAGATGCTATTGGTGGTAGAGCTATACATTTCTTCCATACTGAAGGAGCAGGAGGAGGACATGCACCAGATCAAATAGTTGCAGCAGGATTTAATAATGTCTTTCCAGCATCAACAAATCCAACCATGCCTTTTACCATAAACACATCAGATGAGCACTTGGATATGGTTATGGTTTGTCACAATCTTGACAAAACCATAGAAGAAGATGTAGCCTTTGCTGACTCAAGGATTAGACCGGAAACAATAGCTGCAGAAGATGTTCTCCAAGACATGGGAGTATTCTCAATAATGTCTTCAGACTCTCAAGCCATGGGTAGGATAGGAGAAGTTGTCATGAGAACATGGCAAACAGCATCAAAGATGAAGGACCAACGTGGAGCCCTTAAAGAAGATGAAGGAAATAATAACGATAACTTTAGGGCTAAAAGATATGTAGCCAAATACACTATAAATCCAGCCATAGCCCATGGAGTATCTGAATATATTGGTTCAATCGAAGTCGGTAAACGTGCAGACCTAGTCCTTTGGGAGCCAAAATTCTTTGGAGTTCGTCCAAAACAAATACTAAAAAATGGGTTAATAATAATGGCACCATCAGGAGATCCTAACGCATCCATACCAACACCACAACCTGTTATATATAGAAGAATGTATGCAGCCATTGGCGGAGGAATCGGAAACTCTTGCATGACCTTCGTTTCAAAAGCAGCCTATGAAGCAGGCATAAAAGAAAAGCTGGACCTAAAAAGAATGGTACTACCTGTTCATAATTGTAGAAACATCGGCAAAAAAGATATGAAACTAAACTTCGAAACTCCAAACATTAAGGTAGATCCAGAAACTTATGAAGTAACAATTGAAGGAAAGAAAATCTCATGTGATCCAGTAGACAAGGTCGCCCTAGGTCAATTATACAACTTATTTTAAAATAAATATTAGAGCTTAACAAGAACCCCAAAATACTTACTAGAGATGTAGAGGTCTTAGGGTTCTCCCTAACAAGGTAAAAAATAAAAAAATGGAGCATGCCATAAAGGTCTGCTCCATTAATTTTTTCGTAAGTGTCCGTACATTTACTGTGATTGCTTCTTTCAAAGCTCATTTCAAAGTTTATATATTTTTTCAAAAAATACCGTAATTATAATTTGGTTATTTTTTATTGTTAGAATTGATTACATAAGAAATGGAGGAATAATATATGGAAATTATGCTTGAAACAAGAAATTTAACAAAGAAAATCAAATAACAAATGATACTTGAAAATGTATCAATTAAAGTAGAAAAAGGAAAGACAAAAATAAAATCACCACAAGGCAATCTTATTCCAGTTTATGATATAGATCTAACAATTTGCGATATAATAATCGACAGAGAAAAAAATAGATAAGCAGATTTTCACAGAAGCCATAAAAAGATACTTTAAATCACCAAATAAAAATCTAAGACGACTCATAAAATACAGTAGACTATTTAAAAAATAGAAGATGAAATTAGGAAATATATGGAGGCATTATCGTGATTAATATCGAGAGTATAAAGGGCAAGATAAAAAGCCTAGCAGAGAAGAAAATTTTAAAGTCGCAAGAAGTTCTGAAAATATATTTTTTCGAAAGATTTTTAGAAAGACTATCTAAATCAAAGTACAAAAATAATTGGTACTGTCAAATTTTTTGAATCTGTAAATAATTTTGTGCATAAACCTAAATCCTGATATAAGGATAAGGGTTAATACATTTTTTATGTATCAATATTTGTCAATTCCTATAGGAATGGAGCTTGTCTTAATTTTACTTGGGCTTAATAAACTGTCGAATTTTCATGAAATTTGCAGCCGATTTCATACTAAGTTTTTATCTTAATTAAAACTTCCTTCAAAAAATATTGATAATTGGAATAAGATTTAGTCCCAGCGACGGATCCTATAGGTCCACTTACTTGAGGCATCTACCATTGCTAGATACAAGCTTTTTGTAGTGCGTAGTCATTTGAAAATATTGTCATGTTTTTAGTAACTTTTCTTAATTGCCTATTGAAGTTTTCCATGGCGTTTGTTGTATCTTAGTTTTCTTATTCCTTATGGATATTTAAAATATGTGAATAATTCTGCCAAGTTATTTTTCTAAAAGTTTACACACATTGGGTATTTTTACCCCATTTTTCTTTAAAGATGTCTAAATTTGTTAAGTCTAAGTCTTCTGTTGGTACTTTGTACACTGCTTTTAGGTCTTTCATTAATTTTTTTAACATGTTTGCTATTTTGCTTCTTTTTGTTTCTGTTTTTTTCTTGGCATAAAAATTCCTCCTGATTAGTTTTTACTTACCCTAATCAGGAGGTTTCTATACACAAAATTTTACACAGTCTCCGCCATGGTCATTTTTTTCTTTATTTATATTCTCTTTTGTTCATTGAACAAC
>NZ_JAMXSL010000038.1:0-21536 GCF_026131715.1 Anaerococcus sp. NML200537
ATATATAATTAATAAATGCGCTGGATAAAATATATAAAATCCCCACTTGCTAGATTTACCTTTTTGTCCGTTATATAAAAATATGAGTGGTATAGATAAATAAACCATGTAAGGAATATAAACCGCATAGCCTCTAGTGAATCGCGAAAAGGCAAATGACAATAAAATCGCAAGGCCTGTCATTATTTTACTATTTCTTGCAAAATATAATAGACCAATAGCTGTGATTACCTTATAAGTATAGTCAGCTTTTATGGCAATAGCTATTAATGATACACTTATAAATGACAAACAAATAAGTAATATTTTCTTGAAAGTATCCATTTCTTCAGCTATTTGCCATATATAAAGCATGGTTCCAGCCAAAAATAAGGTGAAAAATACATTTTGCCTTGAAAAGTCAAAAACCGTTCCTGTAAAGGCTAGGTCATAAAAAATTTCTGAAATAAAGGCAAAAATTAATAACCTAGCCAAGTATTTTTTAATATCACTTGTTAGTATAATCCCTTGGACTAATAGAAAGGAAAATATTGGCATGGCGATTCTCCCTATTAGCATGAAAGTATCTGCAAGTTTAATATATCCTAAACCATATAGTAAAAATGATTGTGCTAGGTGACTTAGAAGCATGGCTGTAGATGCTATTACCTTTAAAGCACTTGTACTTAGAAATCTCCTATCAGATTTCCATGATTTTAATAGTTCTTCTCTGTTTATCATTGGTAGTTTCCTTTAATGAAGTTTATCTTATATTTCGGAAAAATTAAAGATATAGTTTTACCAGCTAAGCTATGATCTTTCTCATTTACTTTATCAATATGACTTGGATCAAAGAAAACCATCTTTAGCTCTCTTGATTTGTTATCATCTATACTTAACTCGAATTTATACCTTTCCCTATCTTCATCATAGGCTAAAAGAATATCCATAAATCTTCCATAGTCATAATCATTTATAACTTCAAATTCTAAATCCACCCTGTAGGAGTCATCTTCTAATAAATTAAATTTTGCTTTCTCACTCTTGTAAGAGATTGTTTTTTTTGTATTCAAATCTGTTAGAGTCATTGTAGTTACTAAGTTGTTTGAACTAGCCATCAAATTAATTATATCGGTATTAGAGAGATCTTTTTCAATTTTTTCTATGGGTTCATCAGCTTTTAATTTCTTTTTGAAATTTGACATAGGAATAGGCCCTTTTGAATCTATTTTCTCTTTTGCCTCTTCTATACTACTTTTATTTTTAAGCACTCTTCTATGGCGCTTCTTAGAATTTTTATTATCTGATGATAAATAAGCATCTATATCCGAAAAATCCATCTGGTCGTCTATAACTATATTTTCTTTTTGGCTCAGATATTGATAAGTCGAATATAAGGTCTTAAAAACCATATACAAAAAAGAAAGACTTGTTAAAAGATTTATAATGTTTTTAGGTAAGACATTATTAAAATTAACAAGATTTACGATAAGCATGAGTAAAAAAGGTCTTATCCCAGTAAATTTCACAAAATTCTTTAGGGATGAATCTTCACGCTTTTCTTTCTTTTTAAGCTTAATTAAAATTAACAAAACTCTTATCAAAAAATCTATGAAAGCTGCTATGTAAAGGCCTATCACAATATTGAAAACATAAGGGTAGTTGTTATATATATCAAATGGCAAACTCCTTATACTCAAATCGATTAAAAAGCTTGTTGTCAGTAAAAATAAGCCGCTTTTTCTAAAGGTCTTTGATGCAATATATAGAATGATTAGGACAAGAAAAGCTCCTATTGCAAATCCTATAAATTGATTATTTATTATAAAATTGTAAATTTGCTCTAAAATTATTGAATAGTCCATTTTTGCTCCATTCTAATTATTTAATTCTAACACTATATATTATATAGACGAAATAAAAAAATACTAGTAAAATGTATTTATGCTAGAATAACTCAATGGTAGAGTAACGGTATCGTAAACCGGAAGTTGCAGGTTCAAGTCCTGTTTCTAGCTCCATCTACAAAGGCTAGCTATTTAAAGCTAGCCTTTTTTATAAATTTTCTATATATGCCCCTTCTGGGTCAATTTTAAGTTTTTTTACCTGCCAAGTTGAAAAATCACTTACCATATTTTTTTTGATATCATCAAAAATATCATCTCTCTTATCTGCTATTAGCATCATTGTAGGACCTGCTCCACTTAAGTAAACACCTAGTGCTCCAAGCTCTAATGATTTATTATATATTTTATCATAGCCTTTTATTAAGGATTTCCTATATGGCTGGTGGATTTTATCATCTAGACAAATTTTTATTAAATCCTTGTCTAAATCTTTTAGGGCAAGGCCAAGAACAGCCGCTCTTTGTATATTATTTATAGCATCTTTTAGTAGAAGTTTATCAGATATCACATTTCTGGAATCTTCTGTCCTTAGCTTAAAGTCAGGAATTAGACCGATTAATTCAAGATTTTTATTTGGTATTATTTTTTTATGATAAACTCTCTCCCCATCCCTTACACAAAGCAAAAGTCCTCCAAATATTGCAGGTCCTACATTGTCTGGATGGCCTTCTATCTCTACTGCAATATCAAGGGCTAGATTCTTATCAATTTTTCCTTCTAAGATATAAAGAGCAGCATAAATTCCTGCAACGATACAAGTAGATGAAGACCCAAGCCCCCTTGTCATTGGCACTAGCCCATCTATTTCTACCTCTATAGGAATAGCTTCCTTTCCTAGGTAAGAAAAAGTATATTTATAGGCATCTATAACTAGGTTATCATCTCTAAATTTATCACTTTGCTTAAAAATAAAAGTATTAAAAAGATTAAGTGATAGACCGTAACTATCAAAGCCACAACCTACATTTGCACTTGTTGCAGGTACCTTGATTATAAATTCCTTCATTTTAATTTCCTCAAAACTTCTTCTTTTAGTTTAGATGGATCGATTATATCCTTATGGATTACTTCCATATTCTTCAAGGCTGATAGATTTTCAGGAACTTCCTTAGCCATAAGGTCTCCTATTTTTTCAAGCTTCTCAAAATCATCATCTCCTCCATCAATTCCTAGGGAATTTAAAACCTTGTCAGGAAACTTAAGAGGATTGGCTGTTGATGCTATTATTGTTTTTGTATCATCGCCTGTTTCTTTTTTATATTTTTCATAAACACTTACAGCAACAGCTGTGTGGGGGTCTATTAAATATTTGTAGGAATCGTAAGTATTTTTTATTGCATCTTTTACATCTTCTTCGCCTGCAAAGTTTGCATAGATTAAATCATCATAGCTCTTATCCCAAAAATAAATTTTATCCTTGTTTAAAGCATCCATTGCATGGGCTACTTTTTCATAGTTCCCATCAGATAGGTGATATAATAGTCTTTCAAGATTTGAAGAAATCAATATATCCATAGATGGAGATGATGTTAAAATCAACTTTCTATTTGAATCATAAGACCCAGTTTCGAAAAAATCTGTTAAGATTTTATTATCATTTGAAGCTATGATCAATTTATTAACCGGAAGCCCCATGTTTTTTGCATAAAAAGCAGCTAGAACATTTCCGAAATTGCCTGTAGGCACAGCAATATTTACCTTTTCACCAAGTTTTATTTTTTTATTTTGTACTAGTCTTAGATAGGTGTAAACATAGTAAACAACCTGTGGGATGAGCCTACCTATATTTATAGAATTTGCCGATGATAATTCATAGCCTTTTTCTAGGATTTTTTTATTAAATTCCTTGTCATTAAAAGCATCTTTTACTGCTGTTTGGGCATTGTCGAAATTTCCTTTTATAGCAAAAACATTTAGGTTTTCCCCTTCTTGACTTATCATTTGTAGCTTTTGAATGGCTGATACCCCATCTTTTGGATAAAAGACCATTGCCCTTACCCCATCTACATCCTTAAATCCTTCTAGGGCTGCCTTTCCTGTATCTCCAGATGTGGCAACAAGGATTAAAACTTTCTTATCATCTCCATTTACTTCTAATGAAGCCTTAAGTAAAAAAGGAAGTATTGATAGGGCCATATCCTTAAAAGCATGAGTTATACCATGGTATAGCTCCATTATAAAGGCATTTGTTTCTTTAATCTTTACAACTTCCTCTGGGAATTTTTGATTATAAGCCTTTTTTACAATGATATTTAGCTTATCTCCTAAATCATCAAAATACATCTTTAAAATGTAGCTAGCAAGTTCTCTATAATCTAAATCAATAAGCTTAGATAAGTCTCCTAAGGAAGGAAAATTCATTGGCACAAACAGGCCACCATCATCTGCTATAGACTTAATTATAGCTTGGCTTGGATTTATTTGGCATCTGTCTGTTCTTGTGGATACGTATTTCATTAGTAATTCCTACCTTCAAGTCTAACTATAAGAGAATTAGGATCAGCATCTAGTCTTTCCTTTAAATCAACATATTTTGCATCCCTTATTAGACTTGCCTTTAATTTATCATCGATAACTTCTTCATCAAAATCATCTAAATTTACAAGATTTCTGTCATATCTTAGATAAAAATCAGCCCTTATATCACTGCTATCTATCTTTCTATTTAGACCTTCGCCAAGTCTTACCTTGGATTGTCTATCAAAAATAATATCTATTATGTCATTTATGATAGCATTGGCTGTAGGAAGCATGCCTGCACCTTGGCCATAAAATTTAAGTTCTCCTACCATATCACCAAAGACAGTAACAGAGTTAAAGGCACCTCTTACAGATGCAAAATATGAGTCTGAATATACTCCTACCGGGGCAACACAGGCCTTAATCTTGTTAGCTTCAATATAGGCATCACCTATTAGTTTTATAGTCCTGCCATTATCTTTAAGAATTCTAATATCATCTGCTGTAATTTTAGAAATACCATCTACGAGTATATCATCCTCACTGACTTCTTGCCTAAAAGCCATTGTAGATAGAATTCTTAACTTTCTATGGGTATCAAAACCTTCAACATCTGCACTTGGGTCAGCTTCAGCATATCCTAAATCTTGAGCTTCTTTTAAGACATCGCTATAATCAAGTCCTTCTTCAGTCATCTTAGATAGAATATAATTGCATGTACCATTTAAAATCCCCCTAACCCTAGTGATTTCATTTTCCATTACAAGGTCCCCAAGGGGTTTTAAAACTGGAATCCCTCCAGCAACTGCCGCTTCGTGAAGGAAGTGAAGATTCATATCCCTAGCAAGGTCATTTAATTCAGGAAAATATTTACTAATAGCAGCCTTGTTTGCCGATACTACATGCTTGCCATTTTTCATAGCCTTAAGCATCATATCCTTAGCTTGATCAACTGATGATGTAACTTCGACAACTATATCTATAGATGAATCATTTATTATTTCATCAAAGTCTGTTGTAAGTAAATTTTTATCAATATCAACTCCATAAGAATCTCTAACTTTTCTAACCAAAACTTTTTTTATTTCAATTTCTGCATTAGTATAGAATTTAATTGAATCTTGTTTTTCTCTAATTAGCTTTACTATCCCCTGGCCAACTGTACCATATCCTAGTATAGCAAGTCCTACTACTCTTTTCACTTCTTACTCCTTGAATATAATTATTTAAGTTTTAAATTTACAAATAAATTATCTTAATATTAATCATCAAAAATATTTTTTCGACTAAGATATTTTCTATAGATAATACCTTAATTTTTGCTTTACTCAAGTATTATCTTAATCTACTACAAACAAGAATTATTTGAGAATTATATTTTGCATATAAAAAGACCCCCAAAGGGGTCTCTTATTCTTTATGTACTATGAAATTATTCTTGGTCGATTGCTTCTACTGGGCAAACTGCTGAGCATGAACCACAATCTATACAAGCATCTGCATCAATTTCAAAAGCAGCATCGCCTTGAGAGATTGCTCCTACTGGGCATTCACCTTCGCATGAACCACAAGAAATACAAGTATTTTCATCTATTCTGTATGCCATAATTTCCTCCTATGTTTATTATATGATTAGTATACAATAATATTCATAATATGTCAAGTAAAACATGAAATTTTATTAAAATATTCTAGAAATCTGATTAATTATTCATAATGATAATTATTATCATCTGTCTTTGCTTATATCTTCTATCCTATAAAATTCTTCTATTTCCTCATCGCTTTCATCAAGGTTTAACCTAACCTTACACAAACCTCTAATGTAATCATTATCTACCACCGTACCTACTCCATCTACAGTAGAAACTTTATGGCCCTTTTTAGGATGCTCTTTTTTTGCTTTTAGATAATTATCCTCCTCAAAGTCTAAGCAGCACATAAGTCTACCACATACTCCAGATATCTTATTTGGATCTAGGGTTATTCCTTGGTCTTTGGCCATCTTTATTGATAAAGGATTAAACTCTGTCATAAAACGAGAGCAGCAAGTTTTTTGTCCACATGAGCCATGAAAATCTTTAAGCTTAGCATGATCCCTAACACCGATTTGTCTTAACTCAATTCTATTCTTAAATATTGACGCTAAATCTTTTACAAGAGCTCTAAAGTCTACCCTGTTTTCTGATGTAAAATAAAAAGTAATTTTGCTTTTATCAAAGCTGTATTCACCTTCTACAATTTTCATATCTAGCTGATGGTCTCTTACTTTTTCTTTTGCAAGCTCCATTGCTTCTTGGGCTTCTTCTTTATTTGATTCATCTATCTCTAAATCTCTGGAGCTTGCCTTTCTTATTACACTTGATAAGTCTTTGTCAAACTTATCTTTGTCAATATCTATATTTGCAAGTGCTACTTCTGCTAGTTCTAGACCATTTGAGCTTTCAACTATCACCTTATCTTTAAAACAAAGGTTTAAATCATTGGCCTTAAAATAATATATTTTGCCAGCATTTTTAAATCTTATTCCAACTACATTCATTTATCTTTCCTGCCTTCTCTATATATATTAAAAAATATATTTTCTATACTTAATTCAAAATTAATATTATTCCTATAAGCAATTTGTATTTCTTCAAGCTTACTGATTAATCTTTCTATAACATTTAAATCCATTTGGCTAAGTTTTTCTAGATTATATGCATAGCTTGATCTGTATGGCTTTTTACTTTTATATTTTAAATCAATTAATCCTTTATAAATTTCAAGGATTGATGATATTAATTCATCTTTTTTATCCTTATAGGCTAATAAATAATCTCTCTCTTTATAATAAAAGGAGAGATTTCCCTCATAAATCTCTCTAATTATATCGGAAAGTCTCTCAAAATCAATATCGTTTTTATAATTTCCATTAGATATACTAATTATTTGACATCTTGACCTTATAGTTTGAAGTAATTTCCCGCTATTATCTGTTGTGAAAATTATAAGTATATAATCCTTAAGCTCTTCAAGACTTTTTAGCATGGCGTTTGCTGCCTCAATCCTCAAATTTTGAGCATTATGGATTATATAAATTTTGATTTTCCCATTTGTAGGTCTAATTACCATATCTTTTATTAGCGTCCTAATTGTAGATATGTCTATTATTTCCTTATCTATTACTGATAAGTCAGAATTTATACTTGACTTTACATCGTAAGAATCAAATACTTCCTTTGCAAAATCTAGGGAGTACTTTAAATTATATCCTACATCCTCTCCTTCTATTATGTAGGCATTAGATAAATTATTATTTGCTAATTGCCTTTCTAATATGGTCATATTTGTACATATTTTTCAACATCAATTATAAATACTGTTGCCCCACCTACACTTATTTCTATAGGTACTGTTGTGCTTATTAGTGAGCTTTCACCTGTAGGATTTATTATTGTTGTAGTGGTATTTCTTTTCTTACAATTCTTTTCTATTATTCCAAGTGCTTCGTCTAATTTAACTTCTTCCACACCTATTAAGAGGGTAGTGTTGCCTTTTTTTAAAAATCCACCTGTTGTTGAAAGCTTTGTTATCCTATAACCTTCATCTGTTAGGGCATCGATTAAAAAATTAACGTCTGCATCTTGTACTATAGCTACTAATAATTTCATTTTATTCCTCCAATAAGCCATAAATAATTTTGATTACATCTTCTGTTAAATCTTCTATAGACTTTCTAGCATCCACCTTTACTATTTCATCTTTATAGAAATCAGCCATTTGCATATATCCATCAAAAATCTTTCTGTGAAATGAAAAATCTTCGTTTTCTAGTCTATCTGCAGAAAAATTGGCTCTTTTTCTTTCTAAAGCTGTCTTATAGTCAATATTGAAAAATATGTTTATGTCAGCCTTTAGACCTTCTGTCGCAAAATCATTTATATCCTTTATCTTATCTATACCCAAATTTCTTCCTAATCCCTGATATAATAAAGAACTTAATACAAATCTATCACAAATTACAATTTTTCCTGCTTTTAAATCAGGTTTGATTCGTTCTTCTACAAGCTGGGCACGACTTGCTGCAAATAGGAGAGCTTCAGTCTTTGCTGACATCTCGGAATTTTCATTGTCAATTATTATTGATCTGATTTTTTCAGAAATGGGTGTTCCACCTGGCTCCCTATAGAAGCTTACAGGATGAGAGTCATTTTCTAATATCGTCTTAACTTTTTCTAATATGGTTGTTTTTCCAGACCCATCTGGTCCTTCAAATACTATAAATTTTCCGCTCATATATCCATTATACTATATTTTCCTAAAATAAGTCTAGGAGTATTTTTTCTTTAAAATTTCCAAATAAAAAAAACCATTGTCTATAATAAAGAGCAATGGCTTTAAATATTATTCGTTATCTTCAGATTCTTCAGTTTCATCAACTGTTGGTACATCAGCTGCATCTGCTGCTTCTTCTTCATCGTCAATGATTTCTTCTTCAGATACTTCTTGTAGTGAGCAGATAACTTCTTCTGCATCAGCAAGTACATTGATATTTTCATCTTTGAAGATGTCAAGATCAGCAACTGTTTTGTTTTCACCAATTTGTAGGTCTTTGATTTCAACATCTGCTGTTTGTGGGATGTATTTTGGTAGACATTCTACTTCTACTACATCTATATTTTGTACTAGTACTCCCGCATCAGCATTTAGGTCATCTCTACCGATTAGGTTAACTGGAACAGTAACTCTGATTGCTTGATTTTGGTCTATAGCCTGAAAATCTACATGTAAAAATTGGTTTTTGTATGGATGAGTTTGGAAATCCTTGATAAGTACTTCTTTACCTTCTCCATTGACATCTAGTGTTATAATTGTAGATGTTCCAGCTTGTCTAAGAACTTTATCAAATTCTCTAGCTTCGAATTGAACATTTACATTTTCTTGATTTTTGGCATAAACTACTCCTGGTATAAGTTCATTACTTCTAAGTTTGTTAACTTTATTTTTACCAGTAGCTTCTCTTTTTTCTGCTTGTAAAACTAAATTAGCCATTTTGCCTCCTTATTAATTCATACTAGCTAATTATACTCCATCTTTGCCTTATTTACAATAACTTAAAGATTAATATTTTAAAATCATTGATAATTTATGCTCTTGTAATACAATATTGCTAATAGGATGAATAAATGAAGGAGAATTTTATGACAAGAAGAGGAAAATTCGGTACTGTAGATATAACTGTATTAGGTGAAGAACTAAAAGTTGGAGATAAGGCGCCTGATTTTGTTGCCAATAAGATGGACCTAAGCCCTTATAATTTTTATGATGAAGAAGATGGAAAAATCAAAATAATTTCTGTTGTCCCTTCTCTTGATACGGATGTATGTGAACTTCAAACAAAGATGTTTCAAAAAGCAACTGAGTTTTTACCAGATAATGTTATAATCCTAACAGTATCAAATGACTTACCTTTTGCCCAAATAAGATTTAAGAAAAATAAGAAAGCTGACCAAATTAAGTTTGTTTCAGACTATAATACAAGAGATTTTTCAAGTAAATACGGAACCTTAATTGAAGAATTAAAACTTTTAAATAGGTCCGTATTTGTAGTTGATAAGGATAATACAATAAAATATGTCCAATACTTAGAGCAAAATACCGATCTTCCTGAATATGAGGAAGCTGTTAGGGTTGCTAAACAATTAAGTAAATAATAACCATAAAAAACTCCTCTCATTGAGGAGTTTTTCTATTTTGTAATTAAAAATTCTTCGTATTTTTCTCTATCATAGACAACATCTAATTCACCTATAAAGTTAGAATACTTATCAGGATAGCAGAAGGATTGCTTAAACCTATATAGGCCATCTTTTGAATCTAGACTAAAGGTACCACCTAGATCTAGATAATCATAACCTTTTTCTAGACACCATTTTATTTCTTCCCAAATCATATTATAGTTTGGCATCTTGTTGCGGAGCTCGTTTGAGCTTGCTGCATATAGGTAATAAACCTTATTTCCATAAGGAATTAATAAGGATGCTGAAAGAGACTTATCTTCAAAATATGATATAAATATTTTTGCATCTAAATATTCTATTAGCCTTTGGTAATAATCTTTTGGTCTATGGCCAATTTCTTGTCTTTCCGCCATTATTTTTGTAAGTTCATAGAATATATCTAAGCCTTCTTCGTCAGTTTTTATAACTGTCTTTATCCCTGCTCTTATTGATTTTCTAACGTTGTACCTTCCCTTTGATGAAAAGCTTTCAAATATTTCATCTTCATTATGACAAGTTAAATCTATTATCATATTGTATCTTGGTTGGGTGAATGAATGAGTATCAAGACCCACACTTCTAAAATCATAACCTAATTTCCTATAATCATAGACTAATTTCTCATCAAAGACTAACTCTGGGTCCATTCTTAAAAGAAAGGCATCGTATTTGTCCTTTAAAGGCTCTGCTTCCTTTATTAATTGTTCAACTAGCTTTGTATCCCTAAAATCACATACTGGCCCTCTAGGAGCATATAAGAAGTGTTTACCGTTTGTATTTTTGATTCCTATCACAGACATTGCAGCAATTATCTGCTTATTTTCTTCTATGTATACATAATCATTTGTCCAGTTGTTTTTAATTTTTGACCAATCTGTATCTTGCATTGGTCTAGCGTAAGGACTATTTCTTACAAACTCATTATATCTTTTTAAATCATTTTCATTATTTACTATTGGCATTATCTATCATTCCCTCCAACAAGGTAAGCGTGGTAATCGCGCCTATACCACTTTTGCTTCCTAGGTAATCGACATTCATTTCACTTATAGACTCTACGTCTACATCTCCTACTATCTTACCATTTATATACGAAGTTCCAACATCTATTATAAGGCCATTATCTTTAAAATAAGTTTTATCATAATAAGTTGCCTTACCTATTGCTGATATAAAAATATCAGAGTTTTTGATAAAACTCTTAGGATTTTGACAAGAGCTATTTATCACACTTACATTTGCACCCCTACTTGCTAAATACATAGATAGTGGTTTTCCTATTACACTTGTCCTATTAGCAATTGTTATATTTTTTCCCCTATAATCTATTTGTTGATTTTCTAAAAATTTAACAATAGCTCTTGATGTGGCAGGAAGAAAATCTATCCATCCTTCCATAGACTTGCCTAAGGATTTGAATGTAAAACCATCTAAGTCTCTAATTTTGATCGATTCTTTTAAATATGTCAAATCTTCACCTGAGCCAAAAGGTGCTAAAATGATAAAGCCATCCGCTTTGTCAAAAGAATTTATAAAGGAAATTATTTCGTGATTCTTTTCTCCATCAAATTCTTTTTCCTCGTAAGAAATTCCAAACTCTTCACATCTTTTGGTTATTACGTTTTTATAAAATACAGCTTCCTTATTTGGATTTTTACTTAATAGTAGGATTTTATTTTTAAAATTATTATTTTTTAGTTTATTAAGAAGTCCATCTCTTAAATTTTTAGTATTTAATAAATTCATTTTTCTCCATGAAAAAACATCCAAAAGCTCTTGCTTCTGGATGCTTATATTTTTTCTAGAATATTCTTCTAGCTCCTCTGTATGCTCTTTGGTATGATCCGTTGAATAAATTATCAACTCTAACGCCTGTTTCTGGAGTAGATGCGTGTACGAAAGTACCATCTGATCCTGTTACAATTCCAACGTGATCAATAGATCCTCCACCAAATGAGAAGAATACTAAGTCTCCTGCCTTTAGGTTGCCTAATTCTACTGCATATCCATTGTTAAATTGGGCTTGTGAGCTGTGAGGTAAGCTTACCCCTATTTGTCTATAAGCATAAGATGTTAGCCCTGAGCAATCAAAACCTACACTTGGATCTGATGAACCCCAAACATAAGCAGACCCAACGTATTGACTAGCTATTCCTGCTGCTGATTGAGCGTTCTGGTTAACTTGTGGAGTATTTTGTGTTGATTCTACTGCTACAGCTTCTTCAGCATTTGAGATTGCTTCTCTAACTACTGGTGCTTGTGCTTTTTGAGCAGATTCTTGAGCTTTGGCCTCTTCTGCTTTCTTAGCTTCTTCAGCCTTTCTTGCTTCTTCAGCTTTTCTTGCCTCTTCTGCAACTTTTGCTTCTTCTGCTTTTATTTGTTCAACTAGAGCACTTGGATATGCGTTTGATAGGTAAGCTAGGTTTACATAACCTTCATTTGTTACAAACCATTCACCATCTACATAACCTACTAGCTTATCCCCAGCCTTGATTGATCTAAGGATATTTGAGTTGTTACTAGCATCTTTGCTTGTTCTTATATTTAAACTATTTGTATTTACAAATTTATCTTCTAAGACTGGAGCCTTAACTTCTTGTTTTGTTGACTGTGCTTCTACCGCTTCTTCTTTAGTTTCCACATCGTTATCATCTTGATATGTAACTACTTCTTTAGCTGGGCTTTCTGCGACATCTTCTTCTATAGCAGAATCATCATATTCTACTACTTTTTCGCTAGCTTTAGAATTATCTACTATTACTTGGTCAAGGTCTGAGTCATCATATTTAACTACACCATTTTCATCTTTATCGTCATAGCTTACAATTTCTTTAGCTGCTTCTTGATTTGCTTTTTCTTCAGCTATTTTTTCAGCTTTAATAATTTGTGGCTTAACTAAATTTTGAGCAGTTTTCTCAATTAGTATGTTTTCTTTTATTTCTTTGCTAGCCTTAGCTGTATTTCTCTTTTGGCCGGCAATTTTTGTATTTTTTACTTCTTTAGTATAATCGCTTTTTACGAAAGAAGATGAGCTTTCAACTTCTTTGTTTTCCTCAGATATTAAAGAATTTGTATGTTTATCATTTTGTAAATCTGTAACTGTTGTAGCGTATGCTGTTGCTACAGCAGCTGATGCAGCTATAACTGAAAGCGCCGCACCTATGTTTTTCTTATTCATTATTAATAACTCCTCCATAATTGTTATGAATTGTTAAATCTATTGTTTTATTTTGAAATCTGACTATATCTTATATCTTTTTTACAAAAGTGTCAATAATTAGTTACAAAAAAATTACACTTTATAAGGATTTTTTTATACTTATTGAGAATTATTCCAAAATTACCCAATATTTATAAAATGTAACCGGTTAAAGTGTAATTTTTTCCTACAGCTCTTTTGTTTTTTGTAACCAATTCTGTAGTAATTATGTAAAGAGTAAATCTGTAAGCCGTGTTCTGTCGTGGATAATCATCTATCTAGGCTTACTATTGCTAGTAAGCTCAAGCGAACTACCATTTTGCGGACAGGACCGAGCAAGCCCTTTTGCGTCCTTTTGTTCTTGCACCGGATGGGGTTTACATAGCCTGCCTATCACTAGGACAGCTGGTGAGCTCTTACCTCGCCATTCCAACCTTACCAAATTTTGGCGGTATACTTTCTGTTGCACTTGCCTGAAGATCACTCCTACTTGACGTTATCAAGCATCCTTGCTCTATGGTGCACGGACTTTCCTCGTGGCCTAAGCCCCGCGATTATCTAATTTACTCCGTATTGTATTTTATCTTTATTTTTAAAAATTTCAAATAAAGGTTCTAAATGAGTCTGTTTTTGAAAAGGTAAAAACTTCATCTCCTATTAATGTCTTTATTTCTTTTTCTAATTTATATATTATATGGTTCTCACTTGCAAAATGTCCTAAATCGGCAATAATTAGGCCCTTATTTGCATAATCCATACCTTCATGATACTTTATGTCTCCGCTTATAAATAAGTCGCAATTTAGGCTTATAACATCATCTAATAAGGAGGCACCTGCACCACCACATATTCCTACCTTTTCTATTTCTTTGTTAACATCTCCATAGCAAATAATTTCATTGGCTTGCAACTTTTCTTTTACTTGACTAAGAAAATCTTTAGCATTTATTTTTTCAATATTACCGTACCTTCCAAGGCCAAGTTCTTTACCTTGCTCTAAGCTTTTCATATCTTTTAAGCCAATTATCTCTCCAAGATTATCATTTACTCCACCCTCTGCTATATCAAGATTAGTATGGAAGGCGAAAATTGTGATGTCATTTTTAATCGCTTTTTCTAATCTATTATAGAAACTATTCCTAAAATCAATGGATTTAGTTGGTGAAAATAAGTAAGGATGATGAGTAATTATTAAATTCGCTCTCTTTTCAATAGCTAAGTCTATACTTTCCTCTTCTAAATCTAAGGATAAGACGACTCCTCTTAATTCATCTTCAGGATTTCCTATTTGAAGTCCAGAATTGTCCCATTCTTCTTGTAAATAAAAAGGATACTTTTCTTCTAATTTGCTAATTAAATCTTTTATTTGCACCTTTCTTCCACCTTTCTTATCGCTTCTAACCTGTCTTCAATTTTTTTAATAGCTTTTTTATCATCAGAATTTTCTTTTATATGATTAAGGAAATTATTATTTTTATCCTTGTCTATTTTTAGCTTTTCTAAAAGAAGTTTGCTCTTATTTTCAATATCTGTAAAACCGTAATAGTACTCTTCAAATGACAAATATCTTGTTTTCTTATCTTTAACCTTTAAAATATCGTAAAATTTTCTTTTTTCATAGGTTAAAAAGTCTAATTCAATATCAAAATCATTTTCCATTAGATATTCTCTAAGTAAACTTGTATTAATATTTGATTCTATAATGAGATAATCTAAATTTCTTACAAAATCTAAACTATCATTTATTATATCAATAATTGTGTTTGCACCCATACCAGCAATAATTGCTACCTGATTAGGTTCGCTTTTTAGGCCCTTAAAACCATCTGTATGGATAGTTTTTATTATCTTTGATGTATTATCATCTAACCTATCTATAAGCTTCTGCAGAGATGGTTTTGAGATGTCTGTTGCTATTATATCTTTTGATATATTATTTTTTGCCAAATATAAAGGAACCAATCCATGATCGGTTCCTACATCTATGACTTTTTTATTTTTATCTAGTATTTTAACTATATCTAATAATCTTTTCTTATCTTCCATTTTATAAAAAGTCTTTCAATAGTTCGCTCTTATTAGGAGATTTTAATTTCCTAAGAGCCTTTGCTTCTATCTGTCTAATTCTTTCACGAGTTACATCAAATTCTTTGCCAACTTCTTCTAGGGTACGTGGAGTACCATCAATCAAGCCAAATCTTAATTGTAGGACTCTTTTCTCACGAGCACCCAGGCATGAGAGAACTTCATTTAGTTGTTCTCTTAACATTGAATAATTTGCTGCCTCGCCTGGATCTATCGCACTATCATCTTCTATAAAATCTCCCAAGTGGCTGTCATCTTCTTCACCGATTGGTGTTTCAAGACTTACCGGTTCTTGGGCAATCTTTCTAATCTCTGATACCTTATCTACTTCTATGCCCATTGCTTCAGCTATTTCTTCATTTGATGGATCACGTCCCAAATCCTGCACCAATTGCCTTTGAATTCTTACAAGCTTATTTATAGTTTCTACCATGTGAACCGGTATCCTTATTGTTCTAGCTTGGTCTGCTATAGCACGGGTAATAGCCTGTCTAATCCACCAAGTGGCATAGGTTGAAAACTTAAAACCCCTGTTGTAGTCATATTTATCGACTGCCTTCATAAGACCCATATTTCCTTCTTGAATTAAATCTAAGAAGTTCATGCCACGGCCTACGTATTTTTTAGCTATGGATACGACTAGCCTTAAGTTTGTTTCAGCTAGTTTTTCCTTAGCCCTTTGTGACTTTATTATCTGATTTTTTAATTCTCTTATCTCTTGGCTTGTAAATTCTTCATTGTTTAACATTTTAAGAGCAAAATCTCTTTTATTTATCATGTAGACTAAAAATGATGATTCATCATCATTTAACTTATCTTTATTTTCAAGGCGACCAGCAAGTTCAGATATTTTTATTAGATTATCTATTACCATCTGATCATTTGTCTTAATGAAGTCCTTGTTGGCTGCTTTTTTAAGTAAATCATTAAATGATTGGTACACCAAATTTACAACTTCAGAATTTTCGATGATTTTTAACATATGGTCAAAGGAATCAAAAAGGTCACATAAGATATTTGCTTCCCTCTTGCTTAAGTCATCATCATTAACTGATTGTTGGGCTATATTGCATATCAAAATTTTCGCATTAAGCTGCTCAAGCTGGTCCTTATCAAGGTCATCTGTCATAACTTGGTTAAACAAGCGACCCATATTGACCAAACCATCTAAGTCTTCGATTGTTTCCGCATCTATTTCTTGGCCTATAGATAGCTTATCACTGGCATTGGTTAATATCTTAGCTAAATCACCAAAAAATACATCATTGGCAAGTTTAGTCTTATTTTGCTTGTTAAATTTATTACCATTTAAAGCTTTTCTGGCTATTTCTCCAGCTTCCATCCTTCTTGATAAAATAATTTCTTCGGTTGCTGTTAAGAGATTTACTTTACCAATTTCCTTTAGATACATTTTTACGGGATCATCAAGCTTAAGGCCAGCCAAATCATCTACAGACTTATCTATTTCCTTTTCAATCTCTTCTTCATCGATATCTTCATCTTCATCATCGTCAATTTCTTCTTCAACTTCTTCCTCTTTGTCTAACTCAGTCTCAGACTTTTCCACGATTTCTATTCCTGAAGATGTAATTTTTTCTATTATAAACTTTTGATTTTCAATTTCTAAATCATTAAAATCATCGAATTCATTTATCTGACTAAATGTTATTACCCCATCTTGGGATTCGCTTATCGAGATAAATTCTTCAACAATTTCTTTTAGAACTTCATCTTCGAGCAATTTATTATCATCGCTGGTCATCATTTCTCCCCTTACTAATTGTAGGCCCAGTTTCTCTTAATTTCTTTATCTTTTGGAGCCTTTCATACAGGCTAATCTTATCTTTTAACTCATTTACTAAGATAGGATTCTTATCATTCATAACATAAGCTAGAATAAATTTAAAATCCTTATCATTCTTGTCAAATTTACTAGGTTCTTTATTAATCAAAAAATCTTTAAAATCAATTAATTTTTGATTTTTTAAAAATTTATCAAAATATTCAGACTCTTCTTTATAATCATCAGGCTGCATAAAAATAAGCCTTAAAATTTCTAATTCATATTGATTAAAATCTAACTTCTCTTCCTTAACTATTACCTTTTTATCAATCGGTTTATTATTAAAGAAGTTTGTTCTATTTTGTTTATTATTATACTTTGTAATAGCCTCTTTTAAAGTTGATTTTTCAATGTCAAATAGCTTTGATACGTTATTAATAAAAATTTCACGTGTAAGATCCTGCTTGATGCTTGCAAGAAATTCTATAAATAAATTTAGCTTATCAAACTTTTCATTGTCACTTGCTTGTGAGTAAGAATCTAATATCTGATTATACCTATAATTATATTGGTCTAAGGCCTTATCCATTTTATCGATAAAGGCTTCTTTGCCATATTTTCTTACAAAATCATCAGGATCTAGTCCCTCTCCAAGCTCAATTATATTTACGCTTATATCTGCTTGGTTAAAAATATCTATAGCTCTTTGAGTAGCTTTTATTCCTGCTCCATCAGAATCATAGCAAACATAGATATTATCAGCATATCTTTTCGCAAGTTTTGCCTGATCTAGTGTAAAAGCTGTACCAAGGCTTGCTACAGCTATATCTATACCCCAATTGTTGAGAGCTATAACATCCATATAGCCTTCAACTAAGATTAAATCTCTTTTATTTTGCTTTTTGAAATTATTTAAAGCATATAAATTATATCTTTTTTTAAATATCTCAGATTCTGGAGAATTTAGATATTTTGGCATGGCATCATCTATTGCCCTACCACCAAAACCTATCACTCTACCATAAATATCAATTATAGGATAAATCACTCTATTCCTATACTTATCATAATAATTGCCATTTTTAGACTTTGCTATTAAGCCTAAAGATAGGAGGTCCTCTTCCTTATAGCCCTTTGACTTTGCATAATTTAGCAAATCATTCCAAGAATCTTTAGCATAGCCAAGCATAAAGGTATTAACTATATTGCTTCTTAATCCCCTCTTTATTAAATAATCTTGAGGAGCTTTATTGGTTAATAAATTTTTATAAAAAAACATCATTATATCTTTATTGATATCATATAGGTGATTTTTATATTTATTTTCCCCAGGGTTATTTTGATAAATTAAATTTATTCCTGCTCTATTGGCTAAAAATTCCAAGCTTTCTGGATATGATAGGCCTTCTTTTTGCATTATAAAAGAAACAACATCCCCTCCTGCTCCACATCCGAAACAGTGAAATAATTGTTTCTTCTTGTCAACTGTAAATGATGGGGTTTTCTCGTTATGAAATGGACATAATCCCTTATAGGAGGAGCCCGCTCTTTTTAAGTCGACATATTCGCCAATTATATCTATAATATCTGAACTTTCCTTTATTTGATTTGCCATATCATCTGATATTAATCTCATCTTATCACCTATTCAAACTATACTTTTATTAGCTTTTATATCAATTTATCTTTTTCAGCATTTTAAAGAAATTGGCTTTTATAAAATTTTATGATTTATATTTTAATTTTTTCTAAAATCGTGATGGTTTTTGAAATGAAAATTGTTAAATATCCCTAAAAAATATAGTATAATATTAATACTTTAGAAGTGTTTTACGCAATTTCTATAAAATTTGCATCAAAGATTAGAGGTTTAAGATGGATAACAATCAACCATTATTACAAAATGATAATTCAACAAATAATATTGATATAAGAATATTAGATGCCCAAGAGAATTCTCTTGCCAAAAATGCAGCTAGTAGGATTCAGTTTCATCCTTTTACATATTTTTATTATCTAGCTGAAGGATATGGCAAACTTTCTATAGAAAGTGAAGTAATAGATTTTAATGCTGGTGATCTTGTAATAATAAATCCTAATATCGGACATACCTTATATGTGGATAAAAGTATTAGCTCATGCAAGCTTATTGGCTTCGGAATTGAAAGCATTTCAATTGCTGGACTTAAAAATGATGAAAGTATGGATATCAATTATTTCCACGTTGATAATAAAAATAAATCCTTGCAATTTGAAGGACTATTTAGCGATATAATTAGAGAGTATAAGGGAAGCGATTTATTTGCAAGGTCTATGGCTTCTTCATTAGCTTGTGCTTTAGTAATTAATTTACTCAGAAAATATAGAAAAAAAATAGTTGTTAAGCACGATAAGAGAGTCAATAGACAAATTGACTATATTAAATCTTATATGGATGCTAATTACCACGAAGATATCAAATTAGAAGACCTATCTGCTATGGCTTATATGAATAAGTTCCACCTTATTTCTGAATTTAAGCAATCATATAGAATCACTCCAATTGAGTATTTAATTTTAAAGAGAATTGAAGTTTCAAAAAATATTCTTATATCAACCAACCACACCATGGAAGAAGTATCTGCCATAGTGGGTTTTAATTCTCAGTCCTATTTCAACCAAGTTTTTAAGAAAAAAGTTGGAGAAACTCCTTCACAATTTAGAAAGAAACACAGACTATAAGACTAGTTTACTAGTCTTATTTTTATATTAAAAAAGAGGCCTAAGCCTCTTTTTAATAATCAACCCCCTTGGAATATTTATTTGTTGCATTCCATATCAAATATTCATTTTGACCTGATTCATAAATCGCATCTATCTGAGCCTGTACAGCATCAGCATCATATTCCATCCAATTTCCCTCTCCTATCCAAGAAGCGGTAAAATCTTGTATCCATGGACGGGATTGAGGTTTGTGCTCGAGTTTTGAGAATATTTTTTGTTCTTCCTTTAGATATCTTTTAACTAGTTCATAAGGCTCCAAGTCAGGTTTTTCAATTTCAAATGAATATGGACCCCAGTGGGATGGATATATCATAGATGACATTATATCAGCCTGATTTGATATTTCAGAGAAATCTTGACCAATACCACTTGCTCTTCCAGCTTGTAGAGCATATCCAAACACGTCTACAGATATTGGTATGCCGTAAGCTTGTATACTTTCTCTAGCTCTTCTTACAAAGTTAGTAATAGCCGCAACCCTCTTATCTCCTTCATCCATATTTTCTTTATCATATTCACCTCTAGAGTAATCTAAGCTATCTCCAAATGTTTCAAAACCTTCTGCAAACCTTACATAGTCAAATTGTATTTCATCAAATCCAGCTTCTGCTGCAAGCTCTGCGATATGAATATTATAATCCTGCACTTCTCTTAAAAATGGATTCATAAAGGCTTCTTGGTGACCATTTGCCCAAAGGCTACCATCTGCTTTCGTAAAGCCCCATTCTGGGTGAATTTTGGTTATAATTGAGTCTTTGAAGGTTGTAATTCTACCAATTACATATATGCCTCTTGAATGAAGATCATCTATTAAGGTTTTAGCATTTATAAGCTTTGTATTTGCATACTGTATATCTTCATTGTCGGTATCAAAATCTACGGTTATATTTCCCCAGTCATCTTTGACATCTATTACTACAGCATTTAGGTTACTTTCTTCTATCATTCCCATTATGCCTTCATATACTTCAGGAATATTTATTGATCCTGTGTTGAAATATAAGCCCCTTACCCCATCTTTTGGATAATACTTACTTTTTTTATCTTCTAGAGATAAAAGTCTAGAGGTGTCATAATCCATATTGTAATCATCAGGGGTAACACCTATTTCATATGGTTCACCTATTGGCTTTTTTTCAGGCTTAGTTTTTTTGCTTATTTTTTTACTTTCTTCAATCTTTACTTCTTCTGTAGGATTTTCATCTTTAACTTTTGATGAAGATCCGCAAGAAGTAAGTATTAATACTAAAGTGAGTAAGAATGGAAGAAAAATTTTTTTCTTAATCATAGATTCTCCTAAATAAAAAAGCGAGCACAGGCCCGCTTATTTAAATTATTTTTTAGTTATTCAAGGTGTCATATTAAAGAAGTTATACTTCTTCTTATAAAATTTCTGGACTCGGCCATTCCTTATCTCAGAAATTACGAATATATCCGTAACCTTTATATATGGTGGGACTATTTAACTATCTTAGAAACAACTCCTGATGCTACTGTTCTACCACCTTCACGAACAGCGAATCTTAGACCTTCTTCTAGAGCGATTGGCTTTTGAAGTGTGATCTTGAATGTTGCGTTGTCTCCTGGCATTACCATTT
>NZ_JAMXSL010000039.1:0-20282 GCF_026131715.1 Anaerococcus sp. NML200537
ATTACTTCTCTATCATTTAAAAAATTTATATCTATATCTCTATTTATAGAGGTTAAATTGTCAAATATTTCAAAATTGCTTTTTGTATCAATTATTCCATTATCATACAACTTAAACCCTTCTGTAAATGACATGTTCATTCTAACTGTATCGTTTGGCAAAAACATGTTTATATACTCTATCAAATTCGCTTTGTTAATTAATGTTAAATTCTGCTTAACTTGTTTAATCATTAAAAATAATTCAGAAGTTTTTAAAACTAAATCATTATTATTTTTTGAATATAAATCTTTTTTATTAATTAATTTCACCCAATCATTTTCTGATATGAAGAAACAATTTTTTCTTATATTATCTTCTGGTTCTGTCATCATTAACACTTGAGAAACTAAAAGCCAAGGCAAATCATTTATAGGCTCAGAAAAAACAAAATATCCATTTGGAGCAATTATTTTATTTAGAAATTCTATGTTTCTAGATAAATTTGCTGTATTTCCAAGAACGTATGAGCCTATTATTATATCGAAAGAATTATTATCAATGCCTTGTTCTTCAGGTGATTTGTCAATATCATATTCAAATATTTTTACATTTTCATTATCTGAAAAATATTTTTTTGCAGGTGGAAAAAAATATTTTTTATTATCTGTAAATGAATACTCATAATTTGCATTGCCTAATGCATTTATTACTTCTTTAGTAGTGGAACCCGATCCTGCTCCTATTTCTAAAATTTTTATAACTCTTCCCTTTTGAATTTTTAAGTATTCATTAATAAACTTACAAATATATAAATTGATAATTTTCGTATTAAGATTTTCTTGATAAAGTGCTTTAATATATTTTTGAGACCCCTCTGGATATAAAATACCCAAAGGATCGATTTTCCCAGTTAGAATATCTACTAAATTATCAGTATTCTCTTTTAAATAATACATAAAATTAATGTCCCCAAAACGTTCTTGCCAATTTGATATTATACTATCCCATTTTTCTTCAATACACTCGTCTGACAATAATTTAGGTATCTTATATAAATTATCTTTTATTTTTATAATTAGCTCTAATCTTTCTAAATATTTGAACCAAATATTTAGAATCCACCAAAATTTGTTTTTAATTCTCTTGGAATAATCACTATTATATCTGTAGAAATCCCCTTCGCTTTTTAAAATATCCAACTTAATAAACGAATTTATTAATGAATGTAGGCATACTTCGTCCCTTGAACTTATAATTTCTTTATAATTAACTTCTGACAAAATATTTGATAATTCAAGAATTTCTGTTGAAGCCTTAACATCTTTTAATAGTTTTTTATTAATATGAGAATCATCAAACTGCTTTCTGTCAAGTTTTATAATTGAATCAATTAATGTATCTTTATTATCATCATTTATTCTAACTATTACATCTCTTATCCCATTATAATTAATCAGTAACTCTTTTACTTCATTAAGACTAATCTTATTGCTCTTAAATCTAATCAAATCTTCTTTTTTTCCTAATAGTTCTATTCCTCCACCATTTAAATATCTGCCAATAGAATCAGTCAAAAGCATTACTTTGTTTTTTGAAAAATCAGTAAAAACTGAAATGGCCACAGATTCAGAGTCATTAATTATATTTTTGGCTAGACTGTCTCCAGAAATATATAAGTTTCCTACACAATCTATAGGACAATCTTCTAAATTATCATCAAAAATATAAAACTGCATATTATCTAATGGTCTAAACGAAATAGAGTCTATTTCTTCATCATCATCTTTATATATAAAATAACCCGACCAAATTGCTACACCTTTATTACCACTTAATACTATAATTTTTTCACAATTAAATTTATTTACTATGTCCTTAATTATTTTTGATGAAGTAAAATCGTTAGAAATTAAAATATTTTTTACACTTATACTTGATTTTTTATTATTTTCCATGTATAAAATAAATTCATCAATTATAGATGGTGTTGTATTTAATAAACTTACAGAATATTTACTTATAAGCTTATGCCATTCTTCTGGATTTGAATTGCCAGGATAAATTACTTTACCTCCTACTATCAACATTGAAAAAATATCAAATATAGATAAATCAAAATTTAAATCAGCCAAAGATAATAAAGAATCAAATCTATTCAAATTTAATTTTTTATTGACACTGTAAATCGTATTAACAACAGCTTTGTGAGTAAACACCGCCCCTTCTATCTTATTATTATCATATACAAGATTTATATATGCACTATCCTCAGGTTTAATTTCTTCGACCACAAATTTTTCGCATAATTTATCCGAAGTCTCTAATTTATTTATATTTAAGTTATTTTCTATGAACAAATCTTCATCCGAAACAACATATTTAATATTAAATTTATTAACTACCTTACTAATTTCTTCTTGTTCTAAGTCTCTACTTAAAGGAATAAAAACTGCACCAAGCAAAAGAGAGGCGAGTACCGCTACTAATTGATTAGAATTGTGAGCAATAAAAATTCCAATATGATCTCCCTTTTTAATCGATTTATGTTTTAAATTTTCAGCTACCAATATAGAACTTCTATATAAATCTTTATAGGTCATAGTCCCTCTAGAATCAATAGCAATCAATTCATCAGAATACAATTTTACATTTTCTAAAAAATCATCAATCAGTGTTCTTTTTGGATTTTTCTTTGTAGTGTTGTTAGCACTTACTCTTTCATTTATTTGCCATTTAGGTAATTCTATTTTCAGAGGCTCTTTCCATACATTATCTAATAAAGCTAATTTCTTAATAGTTTTCTCAAAAGAGCTAAACATATCTTTAAGTACTGAATCTGAAAAAATTCCGTCCCTTACGTCCCAATTTATTTGTAACCCTACATTTGTATCCATCACTTGGCAATCTATAAAAACCTGTGGAGTTTGAGAAATTCCATAATCATACTTCCCTATAAAATCTTTTTGATTAATGCCTATTGCACTTGTATATACATAAGGCAATAAAAATTCTTTTTCATTATTTTCTTTTGCTAAATCTCTTAATATTTCAATCCCTGGATATGAGCTATGATCCATACACTCAAAAATATCTTTATTTATATCTTTACAAGCTTCATTAAAAGACAAATTACTATTTTTAAAGGCTAAAATAGCAGTGTTAGTAAAATCTCCTATTAAATTATTATCAATGCCTTTTAAATTATTATCGTTGAAAAATGTTAAATTTAAGCTAAACTCTTTAGCTGAACTCCACTTTCTTAAAACTTCTCCGTACACTTTAAAGATTGCGGCTGTAGGAGTTATAGAATAAAATTGGGCATTTTTCTTGAATTTATTCCATAATAGTTTATTTAAATTTAGTGATAATCTCTTAAATTTTGGATTTTTGTTATTTATTTCCTCTCTTCTTATTGTAATATCTGGACCAGGTTTTATTGATTGTATCCTTTTATTCCAATATTCCTGATCTTTCTTATATTTTAATGTGTTTTTTTGATTTTCTTCCATCAATTTATATTCCCTGAAAGAAATTTTAGATGATTTATTGCTTCGAGTTTTTCCAAAATACAAATCCTCAAAATCATGAATGAGTTTTGAAATACTGGACCAATCAGCAATCATAAAATCCATTGAAAAATGTAATATCGATTTATTATTGTCTACAGACAGACCTATATCAAACATTGGCCACTCACCCAAAGGATAAATTTTATTTTCGAGTTTTTCCCTTAATGCAAATCTATTTCCTTGTAAAATTCTATACTTTGGAGTTTTAATCAATATTTTTTGATAATTTTCTTGATATATTACAGCTTTTAGCATATCATTATCTTTTATGAGAGTATTCCAAATATCTTCAACCTTATCTTTATCTAGATTATTATATACAAACTCTTGATAAATATGACAAGATGTATTTCCATATGAATATAAATCTCCTCTTCCATATAAATATGCTGATTGCATTGTTGTTAAAGGAAAGGGATCGTATTTATTTTTAGAATTATAAATCCCTGTAATATAATCTATTATTTCTTTTTTATTGTCTTTTAAAGTTTTTAATAAATCATCTGGCAAATTCCCACTTATTGATTTGTATTTTAGCTTGTTTTCTTCAACATATAATTCAATGCCTTTACCAAGGCAATCTTCAATTATTTTTTTATATTTTTCCATAGTCCCCTCCTATTTCTATAAGCTTTCTTCAATGTCCTTAATTGTAATTACATTATTAATTTTATCATTTGTAAATCTTGCAAAACCATTAAAATCTTGAAATATTTTCCATCTATGTGCTGTATTGAATTCTCTATTTGCTCGTTCCCTGTTTAAAATTCCACCATCCACTTCATTCTTTATTTTTACAAGTTCATCTTCAATTGCTTTAACCCAACTATTATTATAAAAATCTTTATATGTGATTTCTTCCTGTTTAAATAATGACTTGTAAATTAATTCATTATTTAAAGATTCATTTTCTTTATCATTACTTACATAACTTCTAGGTCTCCAAAAAACATTTCCGAAAGCATCATCTAATGATAGTAATCCTGCTTTATAATAATAATTAAGGCTATACATAAGCTGCATATTATAATCGGGATGTGTAGGATTAATCACATCGTTGAACTCTATTACTATTGGAATATTTCCCCATAATCCTGATACTATTTTAAAAGGTCCAGCAAATTTACTTTTTATATCATTATCTATTTTTAAGCTCCCTGTCAGCCCTGACATTGATATCAAATCAAATGCTATATATGCTAACTGAGTCGAGAAGGTTACATTAATGTACTCTAATTCAGACATGATATTCAATTTTCTTGCATATTTTATAAATTTTCTTATATTCTCAAAATTAGAATATAAATTTGCAGTCATATATACTGAATCATTCTTGATAGCTTGCTTATAGCACTTTTCTAAATGCTCCTTGAAAACTGGTTGTTCTTGAATAACGTTTATACCATGACTTAATAATGACATACATACATCAGTACCATTACCGCCAACACCTTCAGTTCTCAAAATGACACATGCTAAATCAATATTAATCGGTATGTCTTTTATGTTTAAATAATAGGGGATATTGTATTTCTCTGATATCCTTTTTGAGCGTTCACTACCATTACACAAAATCCCGCATAACTCAAAATCATCTTTTAATTCTTTTAATGCTTTTATATAAAATTCTCCAAAGGTAGTTCCGCAAACAATTGTATTTATTTTTTTCATTTTCATATATCACCTGATTTAAAATAATTTTTATAATCAATTTCTTTATCAGAAATTTGATAGAAAAAAGAGGTGTCAATTTCTTTCATTTTTTTCAACAAAGAATTATTAATTAAAATATCACTCATATCAAAATAATTTCTAGATTCGTTTTCATAACTATGTTCTTGAACTAACAATGTTGTAGCAACAGTAGTTAATGCAGTCATCCTTTCAGGAGTAGAACTTTTTAAAACAACACTAAGCTCTCCGTTTTTTTCTTTATAAGAGCCCTTCACGTTTAATATAAATCCACATGTTTTATCATTCTTAAAACAATCAACATCAGATAAACAAGCCATTTTTTTTGCTTTTTCTTTCAAATCAACTTCATCAACTTTTATGTTTTCTAAATATTTCTTCATAACCCCATCTTTAATACAAATGTTGAAGTTTGCTATATTCGGATTAATTAATTTGCATATTTTTAAAGTTCGAGTATCCATATATGGAAATTTATACCAAATATTATCAAAAATTTTGATCTTCTCTTCTATATTATCTATGGTGCATGAAGTTAATTCTCCATCTTTAAAAATGGTTTTAGGATAAAATTCATCATTTTCTAAATATTCCAAATATTGCTTAGCTGCACTATAAGAAAATTTACCTGAGGTCAGATAGTCAATGGATATATTATTTATCCTATCAAAGAATGAAGCTCCAAATTTCGGAAGATATTCCATTAATCCTGGTGATGACCCTATTCCATAAAATAAAATATTATCTTCAAAATTAACTTGTTTTTTAAATTTATAATAATTCAAGTCTATAATTTTTAATTTGTATCCTGGAAGTTTATTAATAAAATTCAAAATGGTAGGTTCAGTGCAATAAGAACAATTAATTAAAACATCACAATCATCAACAAAATTAAAGCTTAAATCATCTTCTAAATCAAAAAAGCTTGTTATATTAACGTGTTTATTATATACATCAGTATTATTCCTAACTCCTAATTTTATCGGTTTTATACCATAATTATTTAATAATTTAGTACACTCTTTACCTATTGCTCCAGCTGCACCAATAATTCCTATCATATTTCACCCTCTACAATATATGATGAGCTAATCTTATTTTCTATGATATTATAAAATTCATAAAGTGTTGAATGCTCAAATATTTCGTTTAATCCTAATTTGCAATTAAAGCTTATTTCAACCTCGGAAATTACTTTAGTTGCAGATAAGCTATTTCCACCTAACTTAAAGAAGTTTGAATCAGGATATAGGCAATTTTCATTTAAATTTTTTGCCCAAATTTCTTTGATTTCCTTATAATTTTTTTCATTTTTTATTAGATATTCTTTTTTGTTTTGCCTATTCACGCTGTTGTTAATTAAATTAATATAGTTACCATATTTTTCCTCAGTTATTCCTTCCAAGACAAATATAGTATTTTTAAAATCTTTTTTGAGACTTGTTTTAATTTCACCTTGAATTTTTGAATAATCTGTTAAACATTTTGAACAACAAATTATTAATTGATCTTCTGGGTTTATGTAAAACTCACTATTATCAAAATATTTAATGATCGTTTTTTTTATATAATCTTTTTTATAGAAAAAACCATTTCGTTCTATATACTCACCATATAAAAATTTTTCTTGAAAAAAAATTGCTGTCAATATAGCTAATGGATCCATTTCATAAAAATCTGTCACTACTAGTTTTCCTTCTGCCCTCAGTAATAATTTCGAAAATTTTATTAGCAATTCAATATTTTCAAATAAATGTAATGAATTTATTAACAATACGTAATCGAATTTCCCAACAAATTCAGATGTTATAAAGCTACCATTATATTCTTCAACTAAAACATTGGGAAATTCTTTTTCATCAAAACTTTTCCTATTATTAAATATTGTTAGTTGAATATTCTCAATTTTTTTTAAAAAACATTCTATTAAAAAATCATTTCCTAAATCAATGATAGCCACAGATGATGGAGCATTTTTTTGATTCAACTCTTTTTTAATTTGATTTAATTTTATTTTAATATCTTCCCTTTCAAATCCTAACTTTCGAGGAGACATACAATCATCTGTAAGCAATAAGTACTTATTATCATTGTTTGTTAAAATATCTAAAAATAAAGACTTTTTGGTTTGTAAATTTCTATATATTTTATTGCTTTTTATTTTACGTTCCAATTCATTATTTTTAACTATGCTTTTAGAATATACTTTCCAATAATTTATAATTTTTTCATTCCTTAAATCTAATTTCAACTTTTGTGTATCAATCTCTTTTATTAAATCTAATATGAATTTCTTTACCAAATATTCTCTTTCAATATAATTGTCATTCTTATATATAGATTTTTTACATTTTGTTTTATATTTATGTGATTTCACTTTAACTTCTAGCTCTGGAGAAATAATTAAGTATTGATTGTTTTCCTCTTCACTAGAATATACATAATTTCCTTTATATATTAAATTTTCTAATGTTAAATTATAACTATTTACTTCCATCTAAATAAAATCCCCTTCATTAATTATCTCTTTTATAACTGTTATATATATATCTATTAAATTATTTATATAATTATAAGAAAATAATTCGCCCACATAATCAAATGACAAAACCAATGAATTATCAATCATTCTAAGATGATGATCTATAAGTACTTGAGGTGTTTGACTAATTGAATACACTTCTTCAAATCCATTTTGACATGTTTTATAATTTTCATTTAACATACTTGTTACTACTATTGGAAATCCTTCAGCATAATTTTTAATACGAGAAAATTTATTTATCAAATCCACTCCATCATACATCCTATTTTGAAGAGCATTAAATAATTGCTCTTGAGTTTGTTTTATACTTTCTACTATTGACTTGTTATCTTCATATGATATTAAAGCAATGTTTGTAAATTCTCCTATTAAATCATCAACGTCATATAATATAGGTAGCTTTCCAAACATAGTCATATTTATAGTAAATTTTTTATTACTACTTAAATATGACAAAGCTTTCATATAAGCAGTTATTAGAAAAGCTGATAAAGTAATCTTGTTATATTTTGAAAATTCAACTAATTTGTTAGTGAAATTTATAGAAAATTTATGAGATTGTCTTTCGAAATTAGAATTATTTAAATCCGAAACATCTTTATTTAATTTAAGTTTTGGCGGATAATAAATTTTGTTTATATTTTTATCCCAATATTGATCAATCTTTTGTAATATTATTCTATTAGAATCCCTACTCTTGTATTTATGCAACGACTCTAAGTATTTTTTATAATTAGTTTTAGAAAAATCTACTTTTTTATCTAAATATAGGTTAAATAACTTTTCAATTAACTTTCCTGCACTCCATGCATCTAAAATGGAACAGTCAAAACTAATATGAAGGACATCCGACCCCAATATATTTTTCCCAATTGTAAAGTTAAACATCGGCCAAGTTTCTAACTGATAAACTTTATGTGCTAATTCATTCCTGTATTTTTTTCTAATATTTTCATTTTTATAATCATAGGTGCTGATTGTGTATTTAGGTAGATCATTTAAAATCAACGCTTTGCCTTTTGAAAGCATTATCAATCTCAGTGAATCAACTTTATTTATTAGAATGTTAACCGCTTTTTCTAACTTTTCTATATTAATCTTTTCGTTTTCATACTCAATATAATAATGTGAACTCACTTTATTCAAATTCTTTTCCTTAGTTCTTCCACTCATATAGGATAGTTGCAAAGAACTTAATTCCAATTGATTATTTTTTATATATTTTAAAAAAGATAACAGAGTAACTTTATTATTTTTTATATCATTAATAATATTAATGTCGTATATACCCTTTTGAATCCTATACTTTAATTTATTATCTTCTACAAAAAGATATACACCTTCTTTATTCAACCACCTAATATAATTAAATATCTCAAGATCATTTTTTAATGAATCTATCTCCATACTTTTCACCTATTTCCTTTATTTTTGAGGAGTGATATGGGAGCTTTTGTATTTGTTGTATACTTATGGGAAATCCAATTTCTTTCATGATTTCACTCCATTTTTGTGATATTAAAATCTCACTTAATGCTAATGAAGCATTTGCTTTTTTAGAATTGATTTCATGTATGAACTTTTTAATTTCTTCCACTATACAGTTACTAAAAACCGAACTGATGAGGTCTTTAAATTTTATTTCTTCTTCATTTAAACATTTTATATTCAGTTCTTTATTTAATACTTCTGATTCTTCAGATACATACATCCTTGATCTCCAAACCACAGAACCAAAAGTATCTTCAAGTTCTAAACGCCCTCCCCCATAAAAATATGTCATTCTATGAAGAACGTACATATAATTATTTTTGTCTTCATTTGAAATTTCATTGTGTATTTGCATATTTATATTTGTATTTCCATTGGATAGAACCACTCTACTAAATGGGTATCTTTTCTCTGATAGCGATGCATTGATCCTAAAATTTCTAAAAGAAGGAATTGTTGAGTTTAAAATTGATAATTGTGTATAGACCATTTGAGAAGATGTAAGAATGTCCACATAATTTAACTCATCATTTTTATTTAAATATTTTGTGCATTTTTTAAATACTTCCAGGTTATTTAACGAATTATATAAATTGCCTATTCTATAAAATACACCATTACAATTTGCTTCTTTATAACACTCTTGTATTTCTTTATAATTAACAGGGTGTTCTTGCATAACCGATATACCTTTTCTCAATAGACTTAATGCTATATTAGTTCCGCTTCCTCCTAAAACTGAAGAACCAATTACTACAAAAGCTATATCTATGTCTCCAGGTAACATATCTACATTTTTAAATAGCGGTACATGGTTTTTTTTAGCATATTCAAATGATCTTTTACTACCAGAGGCTAAAATACCAACTAACTTTAATTTGTCGATTTTTTTTATAGCATCAATATAATTTTTCCCAAAAGTAGTTCCACAAACTATCACTTTCAACATCACATCCCCCTCTCATTTTGTAAATGAGTTAATACTTTATTTATAACATATCTAAGTGTTGAATTTTCTAGAAATTCACTAAAGTTAAGCTGAAATTCATATTTTTCTAATAGCTTGTTTGATAAATAAATCATATTTAAAGAGTTTCCACCTAATGCAAAGAAATTATCATCTTTACTTACATCATCTAATGATAGTATATCTTTATAAAATTGAGTGATATTTTTACATACATCATTTCTAAATCTTTTTCCTTTATAATTTAATTCTGTATCATTTATATTTTTGTAAAGGTTACCTCCTTGTTCCGAAAAATTATTATCCAGATTTAAAGATTCCTTATTTTTTTCATCGTAATCTGAAATTTTGCCAACTGTAATTTGTTCGTTTATAATCATCTTTTTAATAGTATCTATATAATCATTTTTAAATATGCTTATTTTTTCTTCCATTGACAGATCTTCTACATAGTCAAAAACAATAAGCAGACTACCATTAATTTCCATAACTTGATGGTCTATCCAGACTTGTGGAGTTTGACTTATTGAATATGAATTATCTCCTAAAAAATCACTTGTTGAAATTCCGCCCATTCCTAAGCCACTTGTGAAAACAATTGGAGCTACTTGTTCTACTTTCTTAATTTTCCTAATCTCCCTTATAAAATCTATTGAAGAATAAGATGAATGAGCCATGTCATTTAATAACTGAGCCTGAATTTCTTTTGCATTTTCAATTATTGATTTTCCTTTATTTATATTTACTTCTAATAAGCAAAGTTCTGTAAAATCACCCATTATTTCATTGATTTGAGGATGGATGTTTTCTCTTACAAATTGAGTTACATTTATTACAAATCTATCTGTATTAGAATGCTTACTTATAATTATAGAAAATATTGTTAGCAATATAGATGTTGGAGTTAAATTATTATTCTTTCCTATTGCCTTTATTTCCAACCAATCTTTTTTATTTATTTTGTCTTCTATTCTACAAAATTTTTGATTAGTATTAGATATATCCGTTCTAGCTCCTAGAAAATTTGTTTCAACTGGAAAAGAATCCAGTCTATCTAGCCAGTATTTTCTATCTTTTTCTAATTTAACTTTTCTATTTTCTTTTTTATATAGAACGTAGTCTCTAAAGGAAATATCAATATTTTTCTCTACAAAATTCCCATCATATCTTAACTTAATTTCCTTTAAAAATTTGAACATACTCCAGCCATCTAATATTGTATTGTCAATGCCAATATATAGCCTATATAAATTATCGCCGATTTTTACAACTTTGAAATCAAAGTTTGGAAATTTACTTAAATCAATTATTCTGTGTGATAAATCATCTCTTATTTGTTTTAAGGTTCTATCTTTCAATTCATCATCTAGATAAGTCAAATCGTTAAAATTTATAAGAAATTCTGGATTATTTTCTAATATTTGTTGTTTACCAGAATCTAAAATAATTGTCCTAAGACTTTGATGAAATTTTATCATTTGATTTATAGCATTTTGTAATTTTATAAAATCCAAGTTTTCGATATCAAATTCAAAATAACAATGAGTAGACACATTTCCTAACTTATAAGCGCCCTGCCTACCAATCCAATAAGCCATTTGTACATCTGTTAGAGGAAATGGTTCATATAAGCTATCTTTATCTGGAACTATTAATTGTTCATTTTCAACTTCTTTACACTTATTATTGTTTATAAATATAGCCAATTTATTAACAGTTGGCTTTTCAAATATATCTATAATAGATAGTTTTATTCCTAGCTTATTCCTTATTTCCCCAATTATAGAAGTCGCTATTAGAGAATCTCCACCAATAGAAAAATAATTATTGTCTACACCTATATTTTCATTATTAAAAATATCCTTCCATATTTTTAGTATAGTAAGCTCCAATTCATTTTTAGGTTTTACATTATAATTAATTTCTAATTTTTCTTTTTTATTTTTATTCTTTAACTTATTTTTCAATTTCTTCCTATCAACTTTTCCATTTTTATTTAATGGAATTTCATCTACTTGATAGAAATCAGTAGGGATCATATAGCTTGGTATTTCATGTGATAAATAACTTCTTAATTTTTCAAAGGTAGACTTGTTTTCTTTTAAGTTAGCTATTATAAAAGTTATAAAATTAGAGCATTCTGTCCTTTTTTCACTGTTTATATAGAGGACTTCACAATCATTATTGTCAAAATCATCTGGTCTTACTTCGCTAAATGACTGCTCATTTATTATATCTGCTGTAATAATAGGCAGTAGGTTATTATTTTTTAATTCATTACCAATAATAAGTCCTTTGACTTTCAACACTTTTAGCATTTCTTCTATAAGAGTATTTTTGTCATTACTTCTGTGAATAGAGTTTAGAGCTATAACAATATCAAAACTATCTTTATCTAAAGAAGTTCCTAAGTTATCATTTATACAAACATATTTAAATTTACTATCATTCTCCAAGTCAGATAGATTATTTCTAAAGTAGATAGAACTATCAGCATAAATATACTCACTAACAAACTCTTTAAGCTCTTTAAAAATAGTAGTAGTAAGTTCACTATTTCTAGTTCCATATTCTAAGATTTTTATATTTTTCTTATTATTTAGTCTTGCATAAGCCTTTATTGAATTTATAATGCTATTAATTGATTCTTCATAGCCTAAAAGTTCTTCTGTAAATTTTGACATATAGGATTTATTTGAATCTGAATAAAAGGCTTCTATAGGATCATTTTCTCCCGACAAAATCTTTATAAGCTCCAATTCTAAATCCTTTAAATAATTGCCTATTTCATTATTGCAACTATCTTCATTTATGAAAATCTCATCTTCTCTTAATGAATATTTTTCATTCTTAAATTCTAAATATTTTAAAGATAAAAGTTTATTTATCCAATTTTCAATTATAAATCTATTTCTTTTTGAATCCTTAATTTTATTATAAATATCAACAATTGAGTAGCTATTATTTACTAAATCAAGTTCAAAGCTTTTAAAGACATTTATAATAGTTTTGGCAACCAGATTATTTATTTTTTTATTTTGTGCCCCTATATCCTCATAACAGATTTCTTCTACTTCCTCAATAAAAGAAGTGTCTATTTTTTCTAAACATTTATTAGTATTAAAATTATCAGAATCCTTGTCAATTTTTACAAAGGCTACTAGATTTTTGCTGTTTACTTTTTCTATAAAATCAACTACTACTTTTTTAACACCATCAAATTTACTTATAGCATCTTCGATTTCCCCAAGTTCAATTCTATGACCTTTAATTTTTACTTGAGTGTCTTTTCTTCCAAGAAATTCAATAGTACCATCATTCCAAAATCTTCCATTATCTCCAGTTCTATACCATCTAAGTCCATCTTCTTCAAAATACTTTCTATTAGTTAGGTCTTCATCTCCATGGTAGCATTTAGCAACACCAACTCCACCAATTAGAAGTTCTCCCTTAACATAATTAGGGCATATTCTACCTAATTCATCTAATACTCTATAGACTTGGTTTTTAAGTGGTCTTCCATATGGAATTGATATCCAGTCTTTTGGTATTTCCCTTGGTACATTTAAATAATTTGACCATATAGATGCTTCTGTTGCTCCACCCATAGCAACAACTATAGAATTTTCTTTTTCGCTTATCTTATAAAATCTTCCTGGTAAGTCTTTTGCTATCCAATCTCCCGATAACATAACAATTCTAAGTGGCAGGTTTTTCTTTTCGCCCTCTGCCATAGTTACGAGCATGTCAAAAAGTATAGGTACAGAGTCCCATACACTTACCTTATATTTTTCAATAATTCTAATCCATTCATCAGGATTACGATAATTATCTTCATTAGTTGTTATTAGAGTTCCACCTACACCAAGTATTCCAAAAATATCATATACTGATAAGTCAAAGTCTATTGCTGACACCATAAGTAACGTATCATTTGAATTAATAGAATATTTTTCATTTAAATCATTAATAGTATTAATAGCACTTGTGTGCATGATCTCAACACCCTTTGGCACTCCTGTAGTACCTGATGTCATTATTATATAGGCTGAGTCAAAAGGACTTACTTCTACAGGATTATCAAGACCTAAGGATTTGTCTATAACCTTGTCTAAGTCAATTAAAGAAACTTCTCCTGTATCTAGTTTGCAATTTTCTATTGTTTTATTGTCACTTATGACAAACTTTATGCCAATTTGTTCGTATATTTTAGTTCGTCTTTCGCTAGGTTGATTTATCCCAACAGCAACATATGCCGCTCCAGAAAAAAGTATTCCAAATATAGCATAAATTTGTTTGCTTGATCTTGGAAGAGTAATACCTACATATTCTCCCTTTTTTATTCCATTTTCCTTTAAAAATCCAGCTATTTTTAAGGATTTTTCATATAAGTCTATATAAGATATTTCTTCTTTAGTTTCTGAATCTATAATTGCAATTTTTTCTGGATTTTCTTTTACATTTTTTATAAATCCATCATATAATCTCTCATCAGGAAAGTTTAATGGAAGAATTGATTGAAGCTCTTTTTCTCTTGCTTGTTTTTGATTTTTTGGTAGCACATCAAATTTCTCTTTCCAATTTTCTTTTTCTGTTAGCCTTAAAAGTTGTTCTTCTAAAGAATTTAACATGTCATCTAACATTTTTTTAGGGAAAAGTTCATCTACACTGTCCCAGCATAATACTAAATCTCCATCTTTTATATAAGATTGGAAATCTAACCATACTCCTGGGGTTTGTGATACCATATATGTAATTTTTCCCAAAGCTTTTCTTGAAATTTCAGTTTCTAGTGGATAATCTATGTTGCACGCAAAAACTACAGGTGCTACATTAAGGCTTGTACCCTGTGATTTTGATATATCTCTTTGAACTTGTACTCCACTATAAGATGAATGACTAGCATTGTCTATAAAGGTTTTGCTTATTCTATTCAAAGTTTCTAAGAAAGAAATATCATTTTTTCTTTCATGCTCTACTAATAAGATATTTGTAAAGTCTGCTACCATAGCTTTTAAGTTTTCGTTTGAAAGATCTCTATTAAATAATGGTAAGTTTATAAAAAACTTATCTTGGTTAGTCCATCTTTCTAGAATTAAAGCATATGCAGTTAATAAAACCATTGATGGTGTAGATTTATAGCTTGCCGCAAGCTCTTTTATTTTGCTCCATTTATCTTTTTCAATAACTCGTTTTCTTCTAGTAAATCTCGTTTCTTTAATTTGTTCAGGAGCTTTCTTTAATGGTAAATTAGGTCTTTCTATTTCAAATGAGTCTATTTTTTCTTTCCAAAACTCTTGGTCTTTTTTATAAATTTCAGAGTCTACTTCAAGATTGTTTATATAGTCTTTAAAGGTATAATTGTTTAGATTGTCTAATTCTTTTCCTAAATACAATTCTCCTAATTCTTTCAAAAGAATACTCATACTCATGACATCGGCAACAAGTAAATCTAAATCAAAGAAAATTTTATTTCTATTCTGTGATAGATTTGCAAGTTTTAATCCTGCGACTTCTCCCATTTCTACTCTGAGTTTTCTATGCGATAAATTTTCTCGTATTTCGTCTAGTCTAATTTTGTTTTCTTCATCATCTAAATTAGATAAATCAAAAACTTCAATTTCTTCGCTAAAAGGTTTATCTAATATTTCTTGTTTTCCATCTTCTGTGAATCTTGCTCTGAGCATTGGATGTCTATATTGAAGTTTATTCCATGCATCATTCAATCTTTTACAATCTATTTCTTCTCCGTCTATTTCAATATAGGCATGACAACCCACTCCACCTAGAGTTTGATCATCACTTCTGCCTATAAAATAAGAATATTGAACATCTGTAAGATTGAATGAATCTTTACCATCATTTGATTTTTTATTATCTTTTGAAGGTTTCTTAATAATTTTTGAATTATCTACTAGGTCAAACCATGAATTAAGTGTAGGCTTCTCAATGAGCTTTGCGAAGGAAATTCTAATTCCTTCTTTTTTAAGAATTCCTGAAAGTTGCATTACTTGCATGGAACTTAAGCCTTTTTCTATTAAATTGTCATTTTCTTTTATGTCTGATTTCTTCAAGGTATCTTTTAACCATTTTTCAATTATTAGTTTAATTTCTTTTCTCGCATCAAATTCCATGTTCTACTCCTTTCACTCTATTCTTTTTAATTTATTTCTATCAATTTTTCCCAAAGCAGTTAGCGGCCATGAATCTATATATTTTATAGAATCTGGCAATTTAAATTCCGCTACATTCTTATTTGCTAGAAATGTCCTGATATCTTCTAATGAGAGTTCGTCCTTCTCATCTTTTAATATGAATACTCCTATTTTTTCTCCCAAAAGTTCATCAGGCACTCCTACAACTTGAACATCTCCTATATTTTCATTAGATAGTAAAATATCTTCAATTTCAGAAGGGGTGATTTTTTCTCCAGCCCTATTTATTGTTTCTGAAATTCTTCCAACTACCTGATAATTCCCATCTTTTAGTTTCCTTGCCTTATCTCCAGTTTTGAAATATAAATCTTTGTCTATACATCTTTTATTTACTTCTGGGAGCTTATAATAGCCATAAATTGTGTAAGAGCCTCTAACTATAAGTTCTCCATACTCTTCATCTTTGACCTCTTCTCCATCTTCATCAACTATTAACAATTCATCAAACTCACTTATAGGCTTCCCTTGAGTTGTAAATATAGTTTTACTATCATCATCTAAAGAAGTTGTCATAATCAGACCTTCAGCTATTCCAAAAATTTGTTGTAGTTTGCAACCAAATTCTTTTTCTATCTTTTCAGCAAGTTTTTCTTCTAAAACTGATCCTCCAACTTGAAGAACCTTTAATGAAGATATGTCGTAATCATCTTCCTTTATAAAATCTATACATATATTTGCCATAGCAGGAACTAAGCCCGTTATCGTAACCTCCTCTTCCTCAATTAAAGGCAAGATTTCATCTGGACTTGTTACTGGGCATAAAACAACTTTGCCGCCTATAAAAAATGTCCCTAATATACCTGGGCAACATAAAGGAAAGTTGTGAGCAATAGGAAGAGAAGCCAGATAAATACTGTCTTGATCCATTTTACATCTCTTTGCAGTTTCTTTTGCTACATAGATATAATCGCAATGTCTCCTTGGTATCAATTTGGGTATACCAGTTGTGCCTCCTGATAAAAGTAATAATCCTATCTCTTTATAATTGATCTCTATTTGTTGAGATAAATAATCTTTATCATCAAGATTGTAAAAATTTTTATATCCTTGATTATCTCCAAGAATATAAACTTCAAAATCTATATTTAATTCTTCTCTTACTTCTCTAATCATATCCACATATGAAAAGCCAAGATATTTATACTTAGCTATATATGCTTTTGCTCCTGATTTTTCTAATATTCCCTTTATTTCATTTTTCCTGTGAGCTGGAAGGGATAATACAGGAATCAAACCAATCTTAAACATGGCAAAAAGGATAATAACAAATTCATGGCAATTAGGAAGTTGAAGAACGATTCTATCTCCCTTTTTAAATCCAGCTTTCAATAAACCATTGGCATATTGGCAAGCTTTTCTATTTAATTCTTGATATGAAAGTTCAACATCTCCATCTACTAAGGCAATTTTATCCCCATATTTTTTAGCACAATCTTCAATAAATTCTCCTAAGGTCATATGCGGCCATACTTGTTCATCATAAAATTTTTCTAATTTTTCTTTTAATTCAATGTTCATTAATTCTCCTCCAAGCATATTGCCCCTACATATTTATCGTCATAGTTTAATGACTTTAATCTACTTATTATATTGTTTTTATTATCGCTAATTTCTATAACTTTATTTCCATAAGAAATTATTTCAATTTCTTTCAAGTTTCTTATAAGACCAATCCCATCACATTTAAGATAAGCTTCTTTTGCAGTCCAATATCTATAGAAACTGATTATGTTGTTATCTATATTTATGATTTCATCCTTAGTAAAACAGTTTTCTAATATATCCTTAAACTCAAATTTATAATTTATTTTTTCAACATCTACTCCTACTTCTCTTTTAAAAAAAGCTAACAGGACTAAGCCATCAGTATGTGAGATGTTAAACTTTAATCCTATAGTGTTTTCTAGGTAAGGCTTATTATTTTTATCTCTTTTGACTATTAAATCATTAATTCCTTTTTCTAGTAAACCTTTTAGGGATAAATTAAGTATTGCCCTTGATACTAGATAATTAATTTTTGCTATTTCTGATTTATAATCCTTTGATTTTATTATCTCCTCTTTAGTTAAGTAAGGAAGTAATTTTTCTTCTAATAATTTATCTGTATAAGCCTTGATTAGTATTAAATTATTACTAGCTAACTTATCTTTTAAATCTTCTAAAGTAAGAAAATCATTAATTTTTCTTATTTCATATTCTTCAATTTTCATTTACTTTTATAAACTCTTTTATCTCTTTAATGACACTTTCAGGAGATGTATTGACAAACATATGCTTGCCATCGATATATCTATAAGTGAATTCTTTTGTGGTATAATCTTGCCATTTTATAAGTTCATCTAAGGTCATTTCTTGATCTTTATCTCCCATAAGACCTAGTATAGGTGATTCTAATTTCTCAAATTTTGTATCTTGATAGTCTTCATCTATTACAAAATCTGCCCTAAGTGTTGGCAAGAAAATGGAAATTAAATCCTTATTATCTAAAATTTCTTTTGGTGTTCCTTCATATCTTCTCAAGCCTTCTATAAATCCGTCATCATCAAGATGATAAATTGGATGAGGTTCTTTATATAACGGTGCTCGTCCTCCTGATATTATTATTCCTCTTGGATTTATGTAATCCGAATTTTTAATTCTTAATGCAAGTTCATAAACTATTTTTGTTCCCATACTGTGTCCAAATAAATAATAAGGTTTTCTAAAATCAAAACTTTCTTTCATGTCTTCAAATAAACTATCCACTAAGATGTTAATGTCACTTATAGCCTTTTCAGAAAACCTGTTTTCTCTTCCTGGATACTGGGCAACAAGTAATTTTATATCTTCAAATTCATCTTTCCATTTTCTAAAGGCAGACACCCCGCCACCTGCAAATGGGAATATAAAAAGATTTGCTATTATATTATTTTCATTAATTTCTTTATTTAGTATTTCAAAGCTTTTTGACATAAATTCACCTTTTTATTTGTTTCTGTTAGTATCGGCTAACTCAAAACTATTATATACTATTTGATAACTTTTATCAATAGGTTTAAGGTGTTTTTAAAAATATAATTTTAAAGATAAAAATAGCATAGATATCTCATTATGCGAGTCATCTATGCTATTTACTATAAATTATAATCGAAATGTTTTTTTAATTTTTCAAAAGTTTCATCAGAAATAACATGCTCTATAAGACAAGCTTCGTCTTCAGCATTTTTTGCATCTATTCCAAGTCTTATAAATACGTCCGTCAAATATTTATGCCTTGTATACATTTTTTCGCAAAATATTTTTGACTTCTCTGTTAAACGAATTATTTTATCTTCACCATAAATAATCAGCCCTTTATTTTCAAGTTTTTTTAGCATTCTTGTAACAGTAGGTCTTTTATATTCTAAGTAATTAGCAAGATCCATATTTCTTACTTCCTCTTTTTCCAAAGATAAAATATATATAGCTTCTAAATAATTTTCCTCTGCAAATTCCCTGTGTAGAATGGATTACCCCTCCCTTAAAAATAAAAATAATTACAATCAAATTTAGTAAATACGAAATTAAAGAACTTAGAATATGATTTCCTTAATATTTACACTATTTCATTATACTTATAAAAATCTTTATTTAAAAGTAAATTTTGCAATATTCCTCTAGATTTGTCATGTATTGTTTATTAACTTCAATAAATGCGGTATAATTAATAAAACTGAATAAACGCTTAACGCTTATAACTTTAATAGACCAACTAAGGAAGTCAATAGTTATTTTAAAAATTTTTTTAAAAAATTTTTCAGTCGCAGAACTTAAAAATGTGCATAGCAAATAAACCTCATATA
>NZ_JAMXSL010000040.1:0-17870 GCF_026131715.1 Anaerococcus sp. NML200537
AAATGGTAATGCCAGGAGACAACGCAACATTCAAGATCACACTTCAAAAGCCAATCGCTCTAGAAGAAGGTCTAAGATTCGCTGTTCGTGAAGGTGGTAGAACAGTAGCATCAGGAGTTGTTTCTAAAATAGTTAAATAATCCCATTTGGTGATTAATTTACAACAATTTCAATAAATTTTAAAAGACAAGCTTCAGGGCTTGTCTTTTTTTTTTTGGTCAAGTGACCAAGGTCACATACAAGAAAACTTTTTCCATATATAATATAGACAGAAAATAAAAAAGCATTGCTTTTAAAAAATATATTAGGAGGAAGTATGGAAAAATTAGCATACGATGGATTTAAAGGACAAAAGTGGAAGAATGAAATTAACGTTCGTGATTTTATCCAAGAAAACTACACACCTTATGAGGGAAGTGATGAGTTTTTAGCTCCAAAGAGTGAGAGAACAAGGAAACTGTTTGACCAAGTAGAAGAATTAATTAATAAAGAAATAAGAGATTCTTACAGAAATGCAGATACAAGCAGGTTTTCTTCTATAGATGGGTTTGACGCAGGCTATATTGACAAGGAAAACGAAGTTATAGTTGGTCTGCAAACTGATGAAGTCCTTAAAAGAATAGTTAACCCTTATGGTGGCTACAGGATGGTTGAGCAGTCTCTTGAAGCTTATGGTCAAGAGATGGATCCTGTTCAAGCTAAGTATTTTAAAGAATTTAGAAAAACTCATAATGAGGGTGTTTTCGATGCCTATACAAAAGATATGAGAAAGGCAAGAACTGTGGGACTTTTGACAGGTTTACCAGATGCCTATGGTCGTGGTAGGATAATCGGCGATTACAGGAGAGTTGCCCTTTATGGTATCGACAGGCTAGTTGAAGAGAAGAAAAAAGACTTAGATAAGATTGAAATTGACGAAAATAACCTAGAAGCAAGTATAAGACTTAGGGAAGAAGTTAGTGAGCAAATAAGAGCCCTTGGCAAGATCAAAAATATGGCGGCTAAATATGGTATTGATATTTCAAATCCAGCTACAGATGCTAGGGAAGCTGCACAATTTTTATACTTTGGCTACCTAGCAGCTGTTAAAGAAAACAATGGGGCTGCCATGTCAATTGGTAGAAATGCAGGTTTCTTAGATATTTATATCAAAAGAGATATGGACAGGGGAATCCTAGATGAACTTGGTGCCCAAGAAATAATTGACCAACTTGTTATCAAACTAAGACTTGTTCGCCACCTTAGAACTCCAGACTATGATGAAGTTTTCGGAGGAGACCCAACTTGGGTAACAGAATCAATTGGTGGTATGGGTCTAGATGGAAGGACTCTTGTTACAAAGACAGCCTTCAGATACCTAAATACCCTTATTAACCTAGGATCTGCACCAGAACCAAACATGACGATTCTTTGGGCTGAAAAACTTCCTGAAGGTTGGAAGAAGTTTTGTTCTAAGGTTTCAATTCTTACAGATTCTATCCAATACGAAAATGATGACTTAATGAGAAATATGTATGGGGATGACTATGCCATAGCTTGCTGTGTATCAGCCATGGAAGTGGGCAAGGAAATGCAATTTTTCGGAGCCCGTGCTAACCTTGCAAAATCATTGCTATATTCAATAAATGGAGCAGTTGATGAAAAGAAAAGGAATAAGGATGGCAGCCTAATAAGAGTATTTGAAGATATTGAGCCAATAACAAGTGAATATCTAGACTATGATCAAGTCCTCACAAATTATAAGAAAGTCTTATCAGAATTAGCAGGACTTTATGTTAAAACCCTAAATGTTATCCACTTTATGCATGACAAATACGCCTATGAAGCAGGACAAATGGCCCTTCATGACACCTATGTTAAGAGGAATCTTGCGACAGGAGTGGCTGGACTTTCAATAGTAGCTGATTCCCTATCTGCAATAAAATATGCCAAAGTTAAAGCAGTAAGGGATGAAAATGGAATAGCTGTAGACTTTGAAACTGAGGGAGACTTCCCTAAATATGGCAATGATGATGATAGGGTAGATGAAATAGCTGTAGAAATATTAACCTACTTTAGCAATGAGCTTAAAAAACACGCAACCTATAAAAATTCTAAGATAACCCTATCAGCCTTAACCATAACATCAAATGTAATGTATGGTAAGAAAACTGGATCAACACCAGATGGAAGAAAGGCAGGAGAAGCCTTTGCACCAGGTGCAAACCCAATGCATGGTAGGGATGAGTCAGGAGCTCTAGCAAGCCTAAACTCAGTAGCTAAGCTTCCTTACGAATGTGTATGTGAAGATGGTATTTCAAATACCTTCTCTATAGTGCCAGATGCCCTAGGTAAGGAAGAAGAGGTAAGGATAGAAAATCTAGTAAATATAATGGATGGCTACTTTGGACAAGACGCCTTCCATCTAAATGTTAACGTCCTACAAAGGGAAAAATTACTAGATGCCTATCATAACCCTGATAAATATCCAAACCTAACAATCAGAGTGTCAGGATATGCTGTTCACTTTAACAGGCTCACAGATGAGCAAAAGAGAGAAGTCCTAGAAAGAACCTTCCATCAAACAAGATAGGAAAATATTTTAAAAATAAATGTAAGGGGGACTCAGTAGAGTCCCTTGGACTTTTCTTTTATAAGATAAGTACATTTTACTATATACAAGAGAAATAATTTTAAATAAGGATAATTTTAAGGAGTTTATATGAAAGTTCATTCTATAGAAACAATGGGACTAGTTGATGGACCTGGGATTAGGACTGTATTTTTCCTATCAGGTTGCCCTTTAAGATGTGCTTTTTGTCACAATCCTGATACCCAATCTCCTACTTTTGGTAGGGAATTTAGCCTGGATGAATTGGTAAAGATGGCCCTTAGGATGAAACCTTATTATAAAAATGTAGGCGGCGTTACCTTATCAGGTGGTGAGCCTCTTTTTAGTGGAGAATTTGTCCTTGATGCCATAAGAGCTCTTCATAAGGAAGGAATCCATGTGGCAATTGACACTTCAGGTATTGGAAATCCAAAATATAATAGGGATATAGTAAGGGAAGCTGACCTCATTATCCTTGATATAAAACACTATGACCCTTACTTTTTTAAGGCCCTTACAGGAATTGACCAAAAGCCTCTTTGCGAATTTATGAAGCTAATAGAAGACTCTTCTACCAGGATTTGGATTAGGCATGTAATGATGCCTTTTGTGACAGATACAAAAGATGATATGGAAAGACTTGTCGAATTTATATCTCCCCTCAAGAAGAATATTGATAAGTTTGAAATCTTACCTTACCATACCATGGGTGTTGATAAATACAAAGTCTTGGGCAAGGACTATAGGCTTAAAAATATGAAGCCTATGGATAAGGATAAGGCTAAGGACCTTGAAAAATATGCTAGGGATATGATAAAATCCATATAGGAGTATTTTATGGATAGAAATGAAATAAAAATTTTGTCATATCTTGATGAAAAAGAACTAAATAACTTTCGAATTAGACCTCAGATTTTAGAATATAGGAAGGGAGATGTCATATTTTCCTTTGGTGATGAGCCTAATTTTATGTATGTTATCATAGAGGGTTTTGTAAAAATTTCTATGTATCTTACAGATGGAAGGGAGCAGATTTTATATACTTATAAAAAGGATGATTTTGTAGGGGCCCACAATCTGTTGACTGATGAGAATTATTTATATGAGGCCACAGCCCTTGATAAAACAAGGGTCCTTCTTATATCAAAAATTGATTTTGATAATATTTTAAAAAAGAACAATGACATCCTACTTAAGATTTTAAACCAATCCTTTAGAAGGATTAGGAGGAGTGAAGAGCTTATTGATAGGCTGGTTGGCCTAAATGCTGATATGAAGGTGGCCAAGCTCTTACTTGATCTGGCCTATGATATAGGTGTTGTCAAAAAGGATGGAGTTTTGATTAGATCCCACTTAAGTCGTGAGGAACTTGGCTCTTATTCGGGAGTTGTAAGGGAGACCCTATCTAGGAAACTTTCTAGCTTTGAAGATAGGGGTCTTATCAAAATAATTGACAGGGGCAAGATTTTAATTACAAATATAGAAGCTCTAGAAAAGATGACCTCTTAATTTGTATAAATGAGGGGAGATGATTTTATGAATTATTACATAGGATATTTTTTTGTCTATGCCTTTATCGGTTGGATTATTGAGGTTTCCTTTCAGGGAGTGAATACTGGGTTTCGGAGTCTTTTAAAAATAAAAGGAGTAGTTTTCTATGAAGATAGCTTTAGCAGCGGTGGGTTTTCTAACAAATGATTTAGATTATAACTTTTACAAAATTGAAGAAACGGTAAAAAAGCATGCTAACCAGGCTGATTTGATTCTCTTTGGAGAAAGTTTTTTGCAAGGCTTTGATTGTCTAACTTGGGATTATTCAATAGACATAGATATAGCTGTAAGCCAGGATTCATCAATAATAGATGAAATTAGATCTTTGTGTAAAAAATATAAAGTAGCAGTTTCATTTGGATATATAGAAAAGGATGAGGATAAATTATACAGTAGTCAGTTAACTATCTCTAAGGATGGTGAAATATTAGATAATTTTAGACGTGTGTCTATAGGATGGAAAGAACCTATTGCAGATTTTCACTATGTAGAAGGTGAAGGATTTGGACAATTCTCTTACTTAGAGAAGACTATTTCAGTAGGTTTGTGTGGTGATCTTTGGTATGCAGAAAATTGTATTCAAATGAAGAATTTAGATTCTGATATAGTTCTTTGGCCGGTTTATACAGACTTTGACTCTAAAGAATGGAATGAAAGTATGAAATACGAATATGCTGGGCAAGCTCAAAAATGTGGCAGTAATATTTTGTATGTTAACTCACATTGTCTAGATAAAAATATAGGCATTGTAGCAAGAGGTGGAGCTTGTTTGTTTAATGAAGGAAAGATATTGCATGAACTTCCAGCTGGTGAAGAAGGAGTTCTAATAGTTGAAGTATAGTTGTCACTAGACAAGTTTAGCATCGCAAGGCTTATTAGTTGCTTCAATTTGTATTTGGCACTTTTTTCGTCTCAATTTTAATTTGCGGGTATAGTAATTTAACATAGTAAAAAATAAGGAGATGATTTTATTACGCTTTATATAGGATATTTTTTTGTCTATGCTTTTATCGGTTGGATAATGGAGGTGGCCTATCAAGGAGTACACAGGGGTAGGTTTATCAATAGGGGCTTTCTTAATGGACCCTTATGCCCAATTTATGGTTTTGGAGCCCTGGGAGTTATTTATTTTCTGACAGATATAGCAAAGACTAACAAATTAATTTTATTCTTTGGATCTGTCTTTATTGCTACAGCCTTAGAGCTTGTTGGAGGCTTTTTACTTGAGAAAATCTTTCATAAGAAGTGGTGGGACTATTCCGGTATGCGATTTAATCTTGGCGGCTACATATGCCTTGAATTTTCAATACTTTGGGGCCTAGCTTGTTTTGTCTTATATGAGGCAGTCCATCCTATGGTTGTAAGGTTTTTTACATTCTTGCATCCTAAATTTATTTTTTATACCAATCTTATCTTACTTATAATCTTTGCCATAGATCTTGCTCAGACAATCCTTACCCTAGTTGGCCTAAATAAGAAATTTAAGAAGCTTGAAGCAGCAAGTAAGGATATTAGGGAAGTATCAGATGACATCGGTAAGCGTGTCTATGATAGGACTATGGCTATAAAAGAAAAGGGCGAAGAGATTTCTGAAAGACCTGAAATCAAAGAACTTGAAGGAAGGCGTGCTAAGGTTCGCTCTGACCTTAAGGACATAGAAGCAAGGAGAGCTAAGCTTCGTGCTGACCTTATTGATAAATTTGATAAGATGGGTGAGAGAAGAATTATTAAGGCCTTCCCTAACTTATTAGATGATTTGCTTGATAAGATAGATAAGAAATAAACTTAAATATATAATATCTTTGAAATATAGGCAAAAACAAGTATTATCGTTAAGTGGAGGAATTATGAATAAGAAAACAATAACGATAATGCTTGCCTATGTGGGAGTCTTGACCGGAGCAGGACTTGCATCTGGTCAAGAACTCATGCAATATTTTGTATCCTTAGGGATTTCAGGCATGGTCGGCATATCTATAGTAGCAGTTTTACATATGCTCATAGGTGGCGTCCTACTTATCCTAGGAAGTCATTATCTAGCAACAGACCATTCAGATGTTTTTAGCAAAATAACTAACCAAGTTATTTCGAAATTTATGGACTTTTCTCTTATATTTACCTGTTTTGTAATAGGTTTTGTAATGATAGCAGGGGCAGGGTCTAACCTTAACCAGGCCTTTGGAGTAAATATAAATGTCGGTAGGGTAATATGTGCCTTAATGATTGTAATAATCGGCATGATGGACTTTGATAAGGTTAGTAAGATAATCGGGTCTTTTACACCTTTTATTGTCGTGCTTAGCCTAATTGGAGGAATTTATACCTTTACAACAGCTGATATCAATTGGCAAGAACTTGATAATTTCGCAAGGACCCTACCATCAAATTTTAACTCCCTTAGCCTTACAGTTTTAAACTATTTTGGTATGTGCCTGATGACAGCGGTATCAATGGGCTTTGTCCTAGGTGGAGATGAACTTGCAAGCGAAGATGCAGGCAGGGGCGGCCTTTTAGGAGGAGCCATAGCTGGAATCATGGGTATAATCATTGCCTTTACCTTATTTATCAGGATAGAAGATGTTTATAGTCTTGATATACCAATGCTTGAAATAATCAAGGAAATCAATCCATATCTTGGAATCTTCATGGCTCTTATAATTTTTGGCATGATTTTTAATACAGGAATTTCTTTGTTTTATGCCCTTGCCAGAAGATTTTCAAAGGGAGAGGAAAAGAGATTTAGGCTAATGCTTATAGGCCTTACCCTAGTAGGTTTTATACTATCTTTTGCAGGCTTTAAGAAGCTAGTTTCCATATTTTATCCAATAATCGGCTATGTGGGAATCTTTATGATAGGCCTTTTAGTCTATGCCTACTTTAAGGAAAGACAAGAAATCAAAAAAGAATCCCTAAAAAGAGTCGGAATTAAGCACTATATGAGAAAGAAGCTTGATGAAGATGTAGAATTTACAGAAAATGATGAGTTTAGGCTAAAGAAGCTTATAAACTCTTCTCATATTGATAATAAGGAAATCCTCGAAAAGGCAGAAGAAACTGTACAAGAAGAAATCGACGCTGAAAATGAAGATTATGATATAGAAGATGCCAAAGAAGACATTTCAGATCTTAAAGAAGAGATTAGTAAACTAAAAGAAGAAATTGACCTTCTTAAAGAAGGCAAATAAAAAGAAGCTTAAGCTAGTGGCCCAACCCTTATTTGGATTGGGACCACCGGTTTGGCTTCTTTTTTATTCAGCAGATAAGGCTTCCACTGGGTCCTTGTTTGCTGCTATCCTTGATGGGATGAGCCCTGCTATTAGGCTTAAGGCCACTGAGATTAGTATTAAGATAAGGGCTGCTTCTAGAGGAAGTTTTGCTCCGATTTCAGCAAATCCTGACATTTTTACTATTATCCTTGTTATAAAGATATTTAAGATATAGGATAGGCCGACTCCTATGAGACCTGATAAGAGGCCTATTATCATGGTTTCTGCCATAAAGACCTTGTAGATATCTTTTTTGCTAGCACCGATTGCCCTTAATATTCCAATTTCTTTGGTTCTTTCAAATACTGAGATATAGGTGATAATTCCAATCATGATTGATGAAACTATCAGGGAAACTCCCACAAAGGCTATGAGTATATATGAAATTGCTCCAATTATATCTGTGATAGACTTTGAAATTATCCCGATTAGGTCGGTAAAGGAGATTTGATTTTCAATATCTTTTCCTTGGTTATATTCGTCGATAAAGACTTTGACCTTGTCCCTATTTTCAAAATTGTCTACATAGATCGAAATCTTTGATGGATTTTTTTCTTCTATATATCCTAAATTTTCCAAGTTTTTCTTGTAGGAAAAGTCTTTTAGAAACTCATCGTAGATTTCAAGGAAGGTATTTTTATCATCCTCTTTTAAAAGATAATCTACCATCTGCCTGTTATTCTGAGACTCATTTGGACTAGCAAGACTCTTGCCTGCCATGGCAAGTTTTTTGCTTTCCTCTTGCATTTTCTTCACCAAATCTTCCTTATTTTGAAGAATCCATCCATTGACCCTTGCAAGGTCAGTTTCGGTTAAATTATTTAGGTAGTCCTTACTTTGCTTTATCTTTTCATCGTCATTTTCTGCCCTAAATTTTAGGCCGTTTAGGACATTGGTATCTTGGTTTTCTATTTGTTTTTTGATAATCTCCTGATTATTTACATAGGCAATCATATCCTTGGTAAAGCCCTCCGTATAGGCTAGGGGAGTTTGAATTATCCTATTGTCATCGTCCTTTGTCTTTTTTGCTATGCCTACGATTTTAAGTGTCTTGGCGTCTTTGATTTTCTCATCTACTTTTGCCTGATTCTCCTTAATAGATACAAAGTTATTGCCTTCTTTTTCGTAATAATCGGAAGGGCTTAGGATTTTATATTCCTTGCCGAGGATTTCTTTTGAATCTAGACTGACCTTTTTGATGTCAACTTTTTTCTTATCATCCAAATCTCTTAGTATATCTTCATATTCTTTTTTTGGAAGAAAGCCTAATTCATAAAATTTGGACCTTAGGATCTGATTGTTGTAGTCTGTGAAAAGTATTAGTTCATTAGGATTTTCTGGCCAATGACCTGCTACAATCTCGTATTCATCCTTGACCATAGGGGAGATTTGTCCATCCTTAGTAGTAATTAGTTGGGATATATTTGGGTTTTGCTTAGAAGCTCCAAAGGCAAATGGAAAACTAAAACCAGCAGGTCTCACGTTTTCAAAATCTGACCCGTCCGTATTTACAAGTTCACCCTTTGGGTCCTTGGTGAAGATGTCAAATTTGCCATCGTAGGTGTAGGAGATAAAGTTATTTCCGACTTCATTAGATAATTTTTGGTCATTAGCCTCTAAATATAACTTGAATTTCTCAAGGTCATTTTCTAAGCCGCTGCCAGAAAGCTTGGACCTATTTTTAAGGCCTATGTCATTTGATGCGACCTTGCTTTGATCTGTGTTTTTATTTTTATCTTCTCCCATTTGGCCAAGGGAAGCTAAGTCGACTGAGCTTTTCTCAATTTCTATAGGATAGGATTTGAGGGCATTTTTCTGGTTTTCTTCGATAAATTCGCTTGCACCATTTGAAATGGATAAGATTAGAGCAACCCCTATTATCCCGATTGACCCAGCAAAGGCTGTAAGGAGAGTCCTGGCTTTTTTATTTAAAAGATTATTAAAGGAAAGACCTAGGGCTGTCCTAAGCTTAAGGGCAATCTTAGAAATCTTGAAATTATCAGATGTATCAGTATCCTCGTAAGGATTTGAATCTGATATAATTTGACCATCTTTGATACCGATTATTCTTGTTGAATACTCTTCGGCAAGGGACTGGTTGTGGGTTACCATGATTACAAGCTTATCCTTAGCAATTTCCTTTAAAAGGTCCATGATAGCAAGGGATGTTTCGCTATCAAGGGCACCTGTAGGCTCATCAGCCAGAAGGATTTGTGGGTCATTTACTAGGGCCCTGGCAATGGCGACACGTTGCATCTGTCCACCGGAAAGCTCTGAGGGCTTCTTATAAATATGGTCTTTTAAGCCAACTCTTTCTAGGGCTTTGATGGCCTTATCCTTCATATTACCCGTATCCTTATTAGATAGGGTAAGGGAAAGAATTACATTATCAAGGACCGTTTGGTGGGAAATAAGGTTATAGGATTGGAAAATAAAACCTATTCTAACATTCCTATAAAAATCCCAATCCTTGTCGGTAAATTTCTTAGTTGATCTTCCGTCTATAATAAGATCACCTTCATCATAACGCATAAGACCGCCAATTATATTAAGGAGGGTAGTCTTGCCGCCTCCAGACTGGCCTAAGATTGAAACAAATTCATTTTCTCTAAAAGAAATAGATACACCATCAAGGGCCTTTTGTGAAAAGCCTTGAGTGTGATAAATTTTTGATATATTTTTAAGTTTTAACATATTTTTCCTTTCTGGTCTATTATACATTTTTTCAAACTTATGCAAAGGAGTATAATCTAAGCAAAAAGTACTTATAATAAGTGAGTTTTAATCTTGGAGGAGACAATGCTAGATAATAAAGGCTTTGACTTATGGGCAGGAACTTATGATCAGACAGTAGAAGAAACTGATGATGAAAAGTCCTATCCCTTTGCCGGTTATAAGGAAATTATAAATGAGATTTATAAGAGGATTTTAAATTCTAAAGCTCATAGAGTATTAGACCTGGGCTTTGGCACAGGAAGGTTAGCTAAGGCCTTATATGACCAGGGTCTTGAAATTTTCGGTCAAGATTTTTCAGAAGAGATGCTAAAGCTAGCTCAAGAAAAGATGCCAAAAGCAAATTTATACTTGGGAAATCTTGCTGATGGCCTAGCTAGTGGTTTGATTGATAAAAAATATGATGCCATTGTTGGAACATATTCCCTCCACCATTTGGATGATAAGGAGAAAGTAGTCCTCATAAAGTTTTTACTTACTCTCCTTAATGATGGCGGAAAAATATATATTGGTGATGTGGCCTTTGAAAGCCGTAGGGATTTGGAAGCTTGCAAGAGAGAAGCGGAAAAATATTGGGATGATGATGAGATTTATTTTGTATATGATGAAATAAAAAAATCCTTTCCTGATATAAACTTTGAAAAATTTTCCTTTTGCGCAGGTCTTTTGACTCTTGTTAAATAAATTTAAGAAAAATAGAAAGATGATATGGGCGAAATTATAATTATAGGGACTGACCTAAAAGATTTTAAGAAATTACAAGTAAATACAAGGTTTTATAAGTCTTTGGGTGCTGATTTTATAATTATAAGGCTCTCTGATGACCTCAATGAGGCAAGGATAAAAGAACTTTTTAATCTTAATGATTATTATAATAAGCAAGGTCTGGGGCTCGGCCTAGGCTTTGACCTTAAGGATTTGATGGCAGCTTTACTTTCTAAACCTGCTTCAGCCATTGATTTTTCTGATCCGAAAATTAGAAAAAGCCTTTATCATTTTATTGAATATTTAATTAAGCATGGGATTTCATTTTTTAATGTAGAAGGCCTGGAAAATCTAAAAAGTTCTAGTTTGGGCCTTTTTGAAGCTGTAAGAGAGCTTAATAAAAATACCTTTTTTAACAAGGAAATTATAAGCTTGGGGACTTTCAAAAACCAAAGTCTTGATATCAGGCCCTTATCAAATCCCAAGCTTCCTGGCCTAAGCCTAATTGGCTATGAAGGGCAAGTAAGAGATTTACTAAAGCTTAGTTTAAATTTTTGGGAAACTGGGTCGGGACTTTGTTTGACTTATTCAAATTTCTGGAAGCAAGGAATTAATTTTAGAAATTATCCAATCTATGCAAAGAGGATGATTTACATGACCTTATTTTTCCTGAAATCTAGCCTTTATGTAAATGAGAGTGATTTAGATTTTGATGATGTGATATTTTTACGAAAGCTATTTGATCTTAAAAGCAAAATCGCTAGGGTAAGAGGCCTTAGGAAAATTCTCCCAAAAGAATCTGAAATTATAGCCTTTATTAGGCAGCAAGATGACGAAAAGATTTTATTCTTAGCAAATAGGGGCCAAAATGAAGTCTTAATTGATATAGGCTACCAGGTTATGGATTACAAAGAATATAAATATTTGCTAGGTTCTTATACATCAAGGAGTCTCTATAGAAATATCCTCTTAAGGCCCTACGAAGCAGTCGCTTTTATAAGGTCTAAATAATTGTAAAAGTCGCTAAATATTGTAAAATCAAATATAGATAAGTCAGGAGACATCAGGAGGAAATATGAAAATTGTTGTACTTGGCATGGGCTATGTGGGCCTTTCAAATGCTATTTTGCTAGCTCAATCAGAAGAGGTGGTTGGGGTAGATATAAGTAAAGAAAAAGTTGACCTTATCAATAACAATATATCACCAATTAAGGATGATTACATAGAAAACTATCTTAAGAACAAAGAATTAAATCTAGTGGCAAAGACTAGTGGAGTAGATGATTTTAAGGACAGCGACCTAGTAATCCTTGCTCTTCCTACAAATTATGATGAGGAGGAATCTTATTTTGACACATCTTTCTTAGACGATGCTATAAAGGAGATTAAGGCTATAAGGAAAGACTTGCCAATTCTTATAAAATCAACTATACCAATAGGCTACACCAAAAAAATAAATGACTTATATGGATGTGACAATATAATATTTTCGCCAGAATTTTTAAGAGAGGGCAGGGCACTTTACGATTCTTTGAATCCTTCTAGGATTATTGTTTCAAATGAAGGGGGCTTTGGAGAGAAAATCGGAAGTCTTTATAAGAAAGAAGCCCTAAATGACCCAGAACTTATTCTTATGGGCTCAAGCGAGGCTGAGGCTGTAAAGCTATTTGCCAATACTTACCTTGCCCTAAGGGTGGCCTTTTTTAATGAGCTAGACTCCTTTAGCTTGGCCAAGGGACTTGACTCTAAAAATATTATAAGGGGTGTGTCAGCTGATCCAAGGATTGGAGACCATTACAATAACCCATCTTTTGGTTATGGTGGTTATTGCTTGCCAAAGGATACCAAGCAGCTTTATGCTAACTTTGCCGGCATACCAAATGCCTTATTTAAGGCAATTATTGATGCCAATGACATTAGAAAAGATTATTTAAGCAAGGACATTATGGATAAGAAGCCAAACTTAATCGGCATCTATAGGCTGGTTATGAAAAAGGGTTCAGATAATTTTAGAAAGTCTGCTATCTTTGATGTGATTGAAAATCTCAAAAAAGAGGGAGCAAATTTAATTATATATGAGCCAAATATTGACGGCGATGATTTTGAAGGCATGAAGGTCGTTAATAATTTAAAAGATTTTAAAAAGGCAGACCTAATCTTAGCAAATAGGCTTGAAGACGAGCTTATAGATGTAAGAGAAAGGGTCTACACTAGAGATTTATTTAACAGGGATTAATATTATGACAGATAAAAAATTCGTACCCGAGGTACATTCCAAACTTAGAAAATCATTTATATCAGTACCAGAAGAAATTTATAAGGCAAGCGGGATCAAGATTTTTGATAAGAGAATTAAATCTCTGCTATTTACGACAGACCTTGCTATAATCAGAAACTCAAATGCCGACTCAATTATGGCAGTATATCCATACACACCCCTTAATTCTATAACAGAATCTATAATTTCAATTGCAAGCGTGCCTTGCTTTATAGGAGTGGGTGGGGGAACAACTCAAGGACCAAGGTCAAGGGCGATAGCCTATTATGCTGAGCTTGCAGGAGCCTATGGAGTGGTAGTAAATGGGCCAATTCCTCACGAAGATATAGAAGAGATTTCTAAATTTGTAGACATACCAGTCATAGCCACTGTGACCTCGCTTAAGGATGATTACAAGGCAAAAATTGCGGCAGGAGCAGAGATTTTAAATGTATCAGGGGGCAAGTATACAGCAGATTTAGTTGCCCACATTAGGGCTGATATTGGAGATAAGTTCCCTATAATTGCCACTGGTGGTAAGGACGGCAAATCCATCCTAGAGACCATCGATGCAGGGGCAAATGCTATTTCCTACACCCCACCTTCATCATCAGATGTCTTTGGGTCAATGATGGATAAGTATAGAAACGAGGATATCTAATGTATGGTGGATATTTTACTGATGTTGGAAATATAAAATTAGGTCACGCCCAAGACTTAGAGGGAGGAACAGGCCTAAGCATAATCCTTCCAGATCCAGGTAATACCGCAGGAGTTGATGTAAGGGGAGGGGCGCCAGGCACTAGAGAGACTGACCTATTAAATCCTCTAAACCAAGTTTCAGAGCTAAGCGGCCTTATCCTTTCAGGAGGGTCTGCCTATGGACTTGAGGCTTCCTCGGCTTTGATGAAAATCCTTGAAAATGAAGGGATTGGTTTTAATGTAGGTGTGGGAGTCGTGCCAATAATTAGCCAGGCGGTTTTATTTGACCTAGCCTATAAAAGTTCTAAGGCAAGACCAAACAAAGCCATGACTCAAAAGGCTTATGAAAATGCAAACTATGAAGATAAGAGCCAGGGACTAGTTGGAGCAGGGACTGGAGCAACAGTTGCCAAGGGCCTTGGTCCAGACCATTTGATGAAATCAGGTCTTGGCCAAGCTTCAATAAAAAGGGGTGACCTAGTTGTATCTGCAATCGTTGCTGTAAATGCCTTTGGAGATATCTATGACTACCATAAGGGCCTTCAAATCGCAGGACCAACTATAGATGGCAAGATGGTAAAAACCATGGATTACCTAGACCAAATCCTAGGATCTTTTGCTGATATCAAGCCAACTAACACAACAATTGGGGCAGTAGCAACCAATGCGACCTTTACTAAGACTGAGCTTACAAAAATTGCCGGCATGGCCCATGATGGCTATGCTAGATCGATTAATCCAGTCCACACAATGATGGATGGGGATACAATATTCTCCTTAGCTACCAATAAAATCAAGGCAGATATTAACCTGGTTGGCGCCTTGGCAGCTGATGTCATGAGCAAAGCCATTGCCAATGCTATTTATAGCTTAGTAGAAATTGAAAATTAATTCTGATATTCAAAAGGCTAGGAAATCCTAGTCTTTTTCTTTGCGTATAAATTGACAAGATTAGCTTATATTTACTTAAATAGTATAATATATATGTATTATAATATATCTTATAAAATTATGAAATAAGGATGGAGGAGGATTTTATTGGATATTCAGATTAAATTAGCCCTGATGATTTTTTTGGGAATTATTGGAGGCAAGATTTCACGAAGGTTTAAATTGCCAAATGTCACAGGTTATATAGTGGCTGGTTTGTTATTAGGACCTTCATTTTTAAATGTTTTAAGTGAGGCTAACCAGCCTATGGTCGACTTTGTAAATGAGTTTGCCCTAGGAATTATTGCCTTTTCGATTGGAAGTGAGTTTAGGCTAGAAGATTTGAAAAAGCTTGGCAAGGACGTCTTTGTAATCACTGTTTTTGAGGTCCTTGGGGTCTTGATTTTAGTATTTTCAGTCATGTATTTTATTTTGGACAAGTCCTTTGTTTTTTCAATTATCATAGCTTCTATGTCAGCAGCTACTGCTCCAGCAGGGACAATGATGGTTATTAGGCAATTTAGAGCCTATGGGCCACTTACCAAGACAATTTTACCAGTTGCAGCCCTTGATGATGTCCTTGGAATTATAAGCTTTGGAGTTTCTATGTCCTTGGCCAAATTTGCCATTGGAGAAAAGAGCTTATCAATACCTATGATGATACTTAGTCCGCTGATAGAAATTGCCCTGTCATTTTTATTAGGACTTTTAATTGGCTTAGTATTTACCTATTTAATTAAGAAAGTTAGGTCAAAGGATGATGAGCTTTCGGCAATTATTACAGTAATTTTATTATCAACTGGTCTTGCAAATTTCTTCAAGCTTTCACCACTTTTGGTGGCGTTTTAAGGTCGGTTATGGATAATAATAGACCTTATAATAAGACAATTTTTACACTAGTAGATGACGAAGACTTAAGGGCGACCAAGGATGCTGTTAAGGAAGTCCTAGGTGATATGAACCAGCCTGGAGTAGGCCTGATGTTTTCTATAGATGTGGGAGATGTCGTTGGAATATAAAGATTAAGAGGCCTGGACCTCTTTTTTCTTGCCCAAATAAAAAATTCCTAATCCGAGAATGGATTTAGGAATTTTTTATATATACTTTACATAAAGGTTGCCCCGTCACAGTAGAGGATTTCTCCTGATACATAGGAAGCCATATCGCTTGCTAAAAATAAGACTGCATTTGCAACATCTTCTGGCTCGCCAATCCTTTTTAGTGGAATCATTTGTTTGACAGGTTCGATTTGTTCTTTAGGAAGGACTTTGACCATGTCTGTGTTTGTAACACCAGGAGCAATGGCATTTACTCTAATTCCATAAGGACCTAGTTCTCTAGCAAGGGATATAGTTAGGCCATTTATGGCAAATTTACTTGTCGGATAAGCAACACCTAGTTGTTGGCCATTTTTACTTACCATTGATGAGAAGTTTACAATTACCCCGCCCATTTTCTCTATGAAATGAGGCAGGATCTTGTGAATCATATTGTAGGTTCCATTTACATTTATATTCATTATATTGGCAAAATGGGCAAGGTCAGCGTCAAGGCTTGGGATATTATCTGAAACTCCTGCACAGTTTACTAGGATATCAACCTTGCCGAAGTCACTTAGGACTTTTTCTACAAATTCTTTTACACTTTCTTCATCTGTAAGCTTTGGCCAGTAACCCTTAAAATTTTCTTGATCATATTTTTCCCTTAAGTTCGCAAGAGCCTTGTTAGCTGATTCTTCTCTTGAACCAAGAACAGCAACTTTTGCTCCATTATCTAAAAATTTTTCTGCAACGGCATAACCAATACCTCTTGATGAGCCAGTTATGATTGCAACTTTTCCTTCTAATAATTTCATATTTGCCTCCTTTATTTCTTAATTAATACTTACCCCTTTTAGAAAATAAATATCCTTAAAGATATTATTTGACATAAGGATGCTATAGGAGTATTATTACTAGGAATTCTCTACTCCGTAGTATAAACGGGGTCAATAGTCCATAGGGAGGTGAAAATATGAATATATATGAAGCAGTATTGATTTTCAAAACTGACTTAGCTGATGCTGACAGAGTAGCTCTTCTTGATAGATTTAAAGGTCATATCGAAGAAAATGGCGAAGTTGTATCAGTTGATGATTGGGGAAAGAGAAGACTAGCATATGAGATTAACGATCTTAAAGATGGTTACTACTATATCGTAGACTTCAAAGCTGAACCAGATCACATCAAAGAATTCGAAAGAAGATTAAGACTATCTGATTCAATTCTTAGATACATGGTTATAAGAAAAGAGGACTAATTTGAATAAGGTTATACTGATAGGTCGCCTAACAAGGGACCCAGAGTTAAGGTACACACAATCAAACCAAGCGGTTTGTACATTCAATTTAGCTATTGATAGAAGATTAAGCAGAGAAAGAAGAGAAGAAGCGGAAGCATCTAATCGTCAAACAGCGGATTTTCCAAGAATCACAGTTTGGGGTAGACAAGGCGAAAATGCCTCTAAATACCTCAGCAAAGGAAGTCAATGTGCAGTAGAAGGTAGGATTCAAACAGGAAGCTACCAAGATAGAGAAACAGGTAAGACTGTTTATACAACAGATGTTGTTGCTGATAATGTTGAGTTTTTAGGCTCAAGAAATGACGGTCAAAGGTCAGGTAATAGCGGATCTTTCCCAGGTGACAACCAAGATACCTATAATAACAATTATTCTCAAACTAACAACTACCAAAATCAAAATTACAATCAACAAAACCAAGGCTCAAATAACTTTGGCGGCAATGATGACTTTTTTGATGATGACTTTACTGAAATCCAAGACGATGGTAGAATTCCCTTCTAGATTATAGAGAAAGGAATAACAATGGCAGTAAGAAGATTTAAACCAAGAAAAAAGGTTGATCCATTTGTTAAAGACCCATCTAAAGTAATAGATTACAAAGATATTGAAACTCTAAAAAGATTTATTACTGACAGAGGTAAGATTCTTCCAAGAAGAGTTACAGGTCTTAACGCTAAACACCAAAGAGAAATAACAAGAGCAATCAAAAGAGCTAGACAAGTAGCTTTATTGCCTTACGAAGAACAATAAGAATAATAAAAAAATATATAAATTTCAATAAGCAATTAGAAGGGG